>CAIOHM010000402.1 GCA_903858055.1 uncultured delta proteobacterium | reverse complement strand
CCTTCGAGTTCACGTCGCGACCAAGCGAGCACGAGCTCGCCGCGCTCGTCTCGGTGTCGGCGCTGAACCGCCGCGTCGCCGAGCGCACCGGTGGACGCGGGCTCCCGATCCTCGTGAAGAACTACCTGCTCCTCAACGCGCGCGTCGTCGGGTTCAACGTGGACCACGCCTTCTCGAGCGTCGTGGACGCGCTCATCGTCGTCGAGCGCGACCGCATCGACCCACGCCGCTTCGCCCGCTTCACGGGTCAGTCGCCCGACGTCGCCGCCTGACGAAGCGCTGCGTCCCCGCGCGTTCGCGTCCAGCGATGGCGCTTTTCGTTCATCCGGGCGCCGTGCGCGTGCAAGGGTCCGCGCGCCATGGATCCGAAGGGCTTCGCTTACGCCACCGCGGCCTACGCCATGTGGGGGGTCTTGCCGCTCTACTGGAGGCTGCTCCACGCGGTGCCGCCGCTCACCGTGCTCGCGAACCGCGTCGTGTGGACCGCGCTCGCCTCGACGCTGGTGCTCGTGCATCGCGGCGCGTTCGGTGAGGTCATCGCCATCCTCCGCGACCGCCGCCGCGCCCTCATGGCCGTCGCGGGTACGCTGCTCATCGCGACGAACTGGTTCTGCTTCATCTGGGGCATCCACGCGGGACGCACGATCGAGTGCAGCCTCGGCTACTTCCTCTCGCCGCTCGTGAACGTCGTGCTCGGCCTCGGCGTGCTTCGCGAGCGCATCACGCGGCTTCAGCTCGCCGCCGTGGCCCTCGCCGCCGTGGGGGTCGCATGGCTCGCCGCCGCGCACGGTCAGGTGCCCTGGCTCGGCCTCGCGCTCGCGCTCTCGTTCGGCTTCTACGGATTGATGCGAAAGCTCGCGAAGGTCCCTTCCCTGCCCGGCCTCGCCTTCGAGACCCTCGCCCTCGCGCCGCTCGCCCTCGCATCGGCGACCGACGTTCCGGTCGATGCGCGCACGCCGCTCATCTTCGCGCTCCTCGCTGGAGCGGGCGTCGCCACCGCGCTGCCGCTCCTCTGGTTCAACGAGGCCGCACAGCGCATGCCGCTCACCGTGCTCGGCGTGCTTCAGTATCTCGCGCCCACGGGCCAATTCCTCGTCGGCACGCTCGTGTTCCACGAAGCGTTCACGCGCGAGAAGCTCGTCGCGTTTGCCTTCATCTGGGTCGGTCTCGCGCTCTACACCACGGACGCCTTCCGAGCTTGGCGGCCGCGCGCAAAGCCCTGAATCTCGTTCAGCGCCCGCCACACCCGATGCCGATGTCCGTCACGTCGATCCCCGGCGTGAGCACGCCGTCGATGGCGCCGCTTCGCTCCATGAGCGTGAGTTCGTGGTTCGACGCGGGGGCGTCGGGACGCGTGAGCCAGAGCGCGCCGAAGCGGCCGTCGGGAAGACCGCACGGCGACACGGCGTTCGTCAGGTTACGCCCAATGGCGACGAGCGGAGGTCCGCCCCAGGGCAAGAGCCAGATCGTCTCCGGTTGGTACGTTCCGATCGACCAGGCCCCCTGCACCAGAACGCCATCCGCGCTCTCGTGCGCGAACTGCGTGAAGGTGCTCCGATTCCCCGTCATCGAGGTCGGCGTCACCACCACCCGAAATCCCGTGCCGTCGAGGCGCACTTCGCAGGAGTCGTTGTCGCCGGTCTCCGGGTACGGATTGCGCCCGCAATCGAAGAGCACGCGCGACTCGTCGAAGGTGAGCGCCGGCATGTTGTTGAAGGGCGCCGTCGAGGTCGCCGTGAGCAGCGCGGGCGCGGTCCAGCCGCTCGTGCGTCGACGCGTGAGCCAGAGGTCGACACCGTGCGGCCCACCGGTTGCTGGGTACACGATCGCGTCGCCCAGATCGTTCACCGCGGGCGTACCCACGATCGCCACCTCGGCCCCACCCGCGAGCACGGGCTCGAGCCGCGAGAGATCGCGCGGCATGATCGCAAGGCACTCGCCGACCTCGGGGCACGGTGCACGTTCGGTCGCCAACACGAGGAACGCCGCGTTGTGTGACGGCACGATCCAGCGATCCATCGTTCCTCGCCCGAACGGTTCGATCTCGGCGCTCACGTCTTCGATCGGCGCACCGACGCGCGCTTCGACACGGTAGACACGACGCGCGTACGAGTAGGTGAACACCGCGGTTCCGGGCGTCGTGCGCCACGGCGGGAGCGGCGCCGGTCCTCCCTCGAACACCTCGGCGTCCGCGAGCGACGCGAGATCGTCGACGCCCGCATCGGCGCTCTCGTCGAGTGAATCGTCAGGTCCGCCATCGCGCGGCGTCGTCTCGTCGCGGATGATCACGGTGTACTCGCCGCAGGACGCCGTGAGCGCGCTGCTCCCCGCGAGCGCAACGAACAACCCAAGGCAGAGAGAGAGCGATCGACGCGCAGGCATGGCTCGAGGGTGCGGCGACCCGCGCCTGGCGCAACCGACGTCACGCGCAGGCCGTCGGTCGACGCGCGTTCGTCATCGTCCGTTCCACACGAGGTACGCCTCGTGTCGCGCTCCCGACGCATTCATGACGACGCGTCAAAGCGCAGGGAAACTCTTCGCGCAGGCCGAGGGCGCGCGTTGCTCCCACCTAAACGTCCGTGCAAGGGAGCGCGCAACCCGAGCCGCTCGCACCATGGAACTCCTGCTTCCCTTCTCGCTGCTCCTCGCCCTCTCCCTCGCCGCCTACCGCGTGACCGCCTTCGTGGACGCCGTCGACGACGACGACCGCGCGGTCATCGCGGCCGCGTTCGCTCCCCTCGCGGTCGTCGTGGCAGTCCAAGTGCTCGGGCGCGTGAGCAGCGTCTCCCGGGAGCTCCTCGCGGCATGGCTCGCCGCGACCGCGGTCGCCCTGCTGAGCGTGGCGATGCACGTGCGCCCCACGCGCGGGCGTCGTGAAGTCTGGCGCGTCGGTGCGTTCGCTTGCGCCATCGCGGTGCTCGCGCTCGTCGCGCTGGGAGGATCGGTTACGGCGTCCGCGCTGCTCGACACATGGGCTTGGGATTCGCTCGGCTACCACCTGCCGATTGCGCACGACCTCCTCCAAACGGGAACGCTCCGCGAGGTCCCCGGGCACCTGGCCTACATCGAAACTTACCCTCGCTTCGTCGACCTCTTCACGGCTGGCTTTCGCGTCTTGCTCGGCTCGGAGCGCTTCGTCGACCTCAGCCAACTTCCTTTCGTGCCGCTGCTCGTCGCCGCCGCGTTTCGCCACGGACGCGCGCTCGGCGTCATGCGTTCGGATGCCTTGGCCTTCGCCATCGCGCCGATCGCCATGCCCATCGTCTTCTTGCAGTGTGCAACGAGTTACGTCGACGTCGCCTACGCCGCGCTCCTCGTGGCGGGACTCGGCTACCTCGCGCTTAGCAAGCGGCGCACGCACGACGCCCTCGCTGCCCTATTTCTGGGTCTCGCGCTCGCCACGAAGCCCTCTGCGCCCGCTACGCTCGCGGTTGCGCTCTCATGCGCTGCGGTCCTCCGTGCACGCGCGCACGGTGCTACCGGGCTGCGATCGGTCGTGCTCGTCGCGTTCGGGGCGCTCCTGATCGGCGGCAAGGTCTACGTCGACAACGTGCGGCGCTTCGGGAACCCCGTGTGGCCCATCGTGCTCAAAGCCGGCGGGGTGTCGCTCCCGGGCTACGTGACGCAGGACCACATCCTCGCGCTCGGTGTCACGAGCGAGCACCAGCACCTCTCGTGGGTCGGCAAGCTCGCCACGAGCTGGTTTCTCGAGCCCTCGACGCCCGTCTTCGACATGCGCTTCGGGGGCTTTGGGCGCGCGTTTGCCTTCGTGGCGCTGCCCCTCGCGCTGCTCGCCGCCGCGCGTGACGCTCGGGTGCGCGCGCTGCTCTTCATCGCCGTGCCTGCGTGCTTGGCGCAGAGCGGCGCCTTCACGACGCGCTACACCATCGCCGTCGCGACGTTCGCGTTCGTCGCAGCCCCCATCGGCTTGACGAGCCTCGCACCCGCGCTTCGACGTCCTGCACGGGTTGCCGTCGCTGCGCTGCTCGCCTTCTCGTTGGTTCACGGCTTCCGCGGCTTCTCGGACAACGGTCCGAGCCTCCTTGAGCTCGCCCGCATGGCCCCGCGCGATCGCGCGTACGCGGTCGCTCCCGATATGCGCGGCGATCGCTGGTGGGATCTGCGCAGGGCGCTGCGCCCGGGCGAGGCCTTCGCGTACGACAAGAGCTTCGGACTGCCGAGCTTCGCGTTCCGCAACGACGGCACGACGCGCCTCGTCTTCCTCGGAGACGTCGCCCCGACGGAGGACCGCCTCGCCGCGATCGTCGAGCGCGAGCACGTGCGCTTCGTAGCCGTCGACAACCGCATCACGGGCCGCCTCGACGAGCGCTTCGTGGAGGTGTTCCCGTGCGGTTTCGACGCCTGCACGGTCTACGAGGTCATGCCCCACGCGCGCGCGGGGTACGCGTCCAACGAGTAACCTCGCGACGGCGGCGGACCGCCGCGTGGGACGAAGCGGCGAGTCTCAGCCCTCTTCGCTCTGCGGCACCGCGCTCTCGGGCGTGTCGCTGAAGCGGTAGCCGACGCCACGAACGGTCTCGACGTACACACCGGCGTCGCCAAGCTTCTCGCGGAGGCGCTTCACGTGCGTGTCGACCGTGCGCGTCGTGACATCCATGCTGACGCCCCACACGTCGCTGAGGAGCGTATCGCGGCGCTGCACGCGGTTCTTCCGATCGTGGAGCGTCACGAGGAGCTTGAACTCGAGCGCGGTCAGTTCGATCTCGCGTCCCTGGACCCACGCACGGTGCGCCGCGACGTCGACGCGCAGCACGCCAAACTCGAAGGTCACCTCCGCGGGAGGCGCCGGCGTTGGCCGCGCGGTGGTGCGGCGAAACGCGCTCTGCACGCGGAGCAACAGCTCGCGCATGCTGAACGGCTTCGGCACGTAGTCGTCCGCGCCGACCTCGAAGCCGATCACGCGATCAATCTCTTCGCCCTTCGCCGAGACCATGATGATGATCATGCCTGCGAGCGCAGGATCGCGGCGAATCTCCTGGCATACTTCTTTACCGGAGAGACCCGGGAGCATCACGTCGAGGAGCACGAGGTCCGGGCGCTGCGACTTCGCGAGGCGGAGGCCCTCGTCGCCACGGCCCGCCGTCAGCACCTCGTAGCCTGCCTGTTGAAGGTTGTAGGCGACGACGTCTTGGATGTCGCGCTCGTCCTCAACCACAAGGATCTTGAACATGATCCACGTTTACAACGGTCGACATGGCGCTCTTGAAACGTTGCGGAATCAGGTACGCCAACTCGACGCGAACGACCTCGACCCGCGAAACGGCTCGAATCGCTGACTTTTTCAGCGCTCGCTCGCGAAGTGCGACAAAACCGTAACGACTGCGCAACAACTCACGCCAAGCACGTGCACGCAGTTGCGCCCTGCGCCTGTGCCGTGATTCGTCCGCTTCGTGCACCGGCTCCTTCGTGCTGCGTTCCCGTACCTCGCGTACCTCTCCCTCGCGGGGTGCGCGCCGGGCGATGACTCGCGCGAGGCCCGCATCGTCGAAGCCCTCACGCGAGCCGACGAACCGCTGCTCCGCTCCCGCCCCGCGCTGGTCGCGGGGAAATACGCACGTATGGCCAGCGACGGCGTCTCGTTCATGCGGGGGAGCGTCGCGCTGGCGGTCCGCGACTGGCTCGACGCGCGCGGGGACGCCGAGGGATCGCGCTTCGCCGTCACGTCGCCGCGGGTCCCCTCGCTCGGGGACGCCCACCCGGAGAACTTTGGGATTCTTTGGTCGTTCACGGCGGACGCGGGCTTCGATGGCCTCGCGAGCTTCGAGCCGAACGACTTCGACGCCGCCGATCGCCTCCCGTATCTGGTCGACGTGCGGCGCCTCGCCGGGTCGCTCGCGTTCGTCGTGGGTGAGACCAACGCAGGGGACGAGGGCGCGCGGCGGCTCGCGATCGAGCGCACCGACACGATCGTCGCTGCGGCGGTCGAAGCCTACGCGACGACGATCCGCGCGCTCGCCTCGGAGCAGGCGGTCGCCCCGATCGATCTCGCCTCGCCCGTGCTCGCGGATCTCGTCCGCCGCGCGTCGAGGGACCGCGGACCAGGCGCCACGCTCGGCGAGCGCACGGTGG
>CAIOHM010000401.1 GCA_903858055.1 uncultured delta proteobacterium | reverse complement strand
GTCGTTCGCTCGACGTCCCGCTCCGCTCTGCGCAGCGCGGACTTCGCGTTTCCACGATGTGAGTCGCGTCGGGCCGTCGGCTGCACGCTCACCGTGCGGAGAGTACGGCTGCGCTCCGCTCCCTAGCTTTCGGTCGTTCGCTCGACGTCCCGCTCCGCTCTGCGCAGCGCGGACTTCGCGTTTCCACGATGTGAGTCGCGTCGGGCCGTCGGCTGCACGCCCCTCGCACGCCCATGGTGCGCATCGATCCAGCGTGTAGCGTGTGCGGCGGGGCGGGGCCGTCGATCGCGGAGAAGGGCAGATTGCGGAGACCGAGCGCCCCGGCGCGGCGTCGTGCGTGCGACCCCCCGTCGACCGTTTTCGTCCCTCCGGCCGCTGCACGTCACCGAGGCCCGGCGCGATCTGCCCCGCGAATTGACGCACGGAAACGGAGCAAGCTGGGGCCCCTTCGGAGCGACGACGGTTCCGCCCCGCCGCCACGGGTGGCGCCGCACGGAAACGGAGCAAGCTGGGGCCCCTTCGGAGCGACGAGGGCCCGCCCCGCCGAGCGTCTCGCGCGCGTTCGGTTCGCCCAGGGGGGGCCTGCACCGCTCCGCGCCTGCGCAGTGCGATGGCATCGGGCGTGCATCAGTCGACGGAATGCGCGCCGCGAACTCGCCGGCGCTCGAAACCTGAGGCACAGTTCTACCATGGCGACGCCGAACCTCACGGGGCCCGAGAAAGCCGTTTTGTTTCTTCTCTCCCTCGACGAGTCGGTCGCCGCGCCGATCGTCGCCGAGCTCGAAGAGGGTGACGTGCGCAAGCTACGCGAGATCGCCTCGATGATGCGCGCCGTCCCCGCCAACGCGCTCGACTACGTCTACGAAGAGTACGTCGACAAGGCGCGCGAAGCGGTGGCGGTGCCGCAGGGCGGTATGGGCTACCTCAAGCGCCTCGCAACGAAGGCCCTCGGCGAAGACAAGGCGAACATGGTTTTCTCCGGCGCAGCGCCCGCGACCGCGCTCGACAAGATCGCAAGCTCCGACCCCGTGGCCGTGGGGAGCGTCCTCGAAACCGAACACCCGCAGGTCGTCGCGGCGGTGCTCTCGCAGCTCGATCCCACGAAGAGCGCGGCCATCATCGCGGCGCTCTCCGACGAGCTCCAGGTCCGCGTCGTCGGTCGTCTCGCCACCATGACCGAGCTCCCGGCAGGTCTCCTCGAGGGCGTCATCAACGCCGTAGCCGCCGAGCTCCCGGCGCGCGGTGCCGACGCGGCGATCAGCGTCGACGGTGTCAACCGCGCCGCCAACCTCGTGAAGAAGATGAGCAAGGAGCAGGGCGAGACGCTCCTCGCGATGCTCGACGGGCAGCCCGATCTCCAGCCCGGCGTCTCCGACAAGATCCGCAGCGCGATGTACACCTTCCAGGATCTCGCCGCGCTCGACGCGAAGGGCTTCCGCACGCTGCTCAAGGAAATCCAGCCCGATAAGCTCGTCGTGGCGATGAAGACCGCGAGCGAAGACATCCGCCAGAAGATCTTTGCGAGCATGTCGCAGCGCGCGGCGGAGCTCCTCCGAGACGACCTCGACAACCTCGCGGGGGTGAAGCTCGCCGACGTGGAAGCTGCGCAGCGCGAGATCGTCGATCGCGCTCTCGCGCTCGCGGCGGAAGGCCAGATCAACCTGGGCGGCGATGAAGAACTGGTCTGACCCCAACCAGAAGCCGCTCGTGCGGCCGGTCTTCTTTCAAGAGGTCGAGGCGGTTCCGCGCGGGCCTTCGCCGTTCTTCGAAGGACGCACGCCGGCCTCGTACACGACCGGTGGAGCCGATTCGCGACACGGCGGAAGTCAGGATTTTTCCGAGGGTTACGACGCCTTCAACGGCGAAGCGAACGCCGGAGACGAGGGCACGTTCGACGGGTTCGACGACGGCGAGGCTTTCGATCCGATCGTCCCCGCCGAGGCGCTCGCAGGTGCCTCGCACGCCATGGCGGAGCCGCCCCCCGTGGAGGACGACCCGCGCGTGCATGAGGCCCTCGCCGTGCTCGCCGACGAGGCGCAGAGGCTCGTGGGCGCTCGCGCGGCGCTCCTCGCGGGTGCAGAGCACGACGTGATCCGTCTCGCCGTAGCCCTCGCACAACGCATCGTCGGCGCAGAGCTGCGCCAGCGGCCCGAGGTGCTGCTCGCGGCGGCGCGCGAGGGGATCTCGGTGCTCTCCGAGAGCGATCGCTACGTGATTCGCCTGGCGAGCGGGCCTTCGGAGGAGAGCCTCGCGTCGTTCCGTGCAGGCCTCGTGGCGAAGTACCCGCGCAGCGAGGTCATCGTCGACGAGCGCCTCGCTCCCTTCACGTGCATAGTCGAAAACGAACACGGCCGCGTCGACGAATCCATCGGCGCGCGCATGAGCGCGGTGCTCGAGCAAGCGGGGCTCACCAAGGTCATGGCCGGCGCATGAGCGAGGCCTTCGAGCGCGTGCTCCAGTCGATCGCCAACGCGTCGCCGCACAAGCCCGAGGGCGTGGTCGTCGACGTCGTGGGACTCGTCATCGAAGTGCAAGGGCTCCGCGGTGGTGTCGGCGATCTCCTCGAGGTTGACCGGGCGCGCGGTATGCCTCTTCTCCTGGAAATCGTGGGCTTTCGAAGCGGCCGTCTCGTCACGACGCCGCTCGGGCCCGTGGACGGTGTGAAGGCCGGAGACCGCGTGCGCCTCTCGGCGCGAGGCTCACGGGTCTTCGTGGGCGACGCCCTCCTCGGCCGCATCCTCGACGCGTTCGGCGAACCGATGGATAACGGACCACCGCTCGTGACGACCGAGAGCTACCCGATGCGGCAGGCGCCGCCCTCGGCGGTGGACCGCAAGTCCATCCGCGATTCGTTCGCGACCGGCGTGCGCGCGATCGACTCGCTCTTGACGCTCGGACGCGGTCAACGCGTGGGCATCTTCGCGGGCACGGGCGTGGGAAAAACCACGCTCCTCGGCATGCTGTGCCGCACGAGCGAAGCGGACGTGAACGTCATCGGACTCGTCGGCGAACGAGGTCGCGAGCTCAACGACTTCATCCGCGACGGCCTCGGCCCCGAAGGCCTCGCGCGCTCCGTGCTCGTGACGGCGACGAGCGACATGCCTCCGCTCGTGCGCGCGCGCGCTGCGGAAACCGCGACCTCGATCGCCGAGTACTACCGAGACCGCGGCAAGAACGTGCTCCTCGTCATGGACTCGGTCACGCGTTACGCGATGGCCATGCGCGAAGCGGCCCTCGCAAGCGGAGAACCGCCGGCGACGAAAGGGTATCCGCCGAGCGTATTTGCTGCGCTTCCGCGCCTGCTCGAGCGCGCGGGCACGTGCGGTGGGGCAGGGGTCATCACGGCGATCTACACGGTGCTCGTCGACGGCGACGATCTGCAAGACCCCGTGAGCGACACCGTGCGCGGCATCCTCGACGGCCACATCGTCCTCTCGCGATCGCTGGCGGAGCGCAATCACTACCCGGCCATCGACGTGCTCGCGAGCGTCTCGCGTTTGGCGCCGATCGTCATGGCGAAGGAGCAGACGCGCGCAGCGGGCGCGGTGCGGGATCTCATGGCGACCTACCGCGAGGCGCAGGACCTCATTCAGGTCGGCGCCTACGTCCAGGGCTCCGATCCCAAGGTCGACGCCTCGGTGCGCGCGCAGCCGCTCATCGACATGTTCCTGCGTCAGGCCGTCACCGAGCCCACGCCGTTCGACCAGACGATGGGCGCGATGATGCAGCTCGCGTCCATGAACGGCCGCTGAGTCTGAGCCATGGCGAGCGCGCGCATCCGACGGATTGGCAAGATCCGCACGCTCAAACAGAGCGCGCTCGACGACCGTTCGAAGGAGCTCACGGCCGCGCGCGAGGGTCTCGCGGCCGCGGAGCGCGCCCTCGCCGAGTGCGTGACGACGCGGGTGCGAGCGCTCACGGCCATCGACGACGCACGAAGCAAGGCGATGGCGCCCGACGAATGGCGTCAGCTCGATGCCTGGCTCGAGACGACCAAACTCAGGGAATTGGCGCAGCGTCAACGTGTCGCCGCTCACGAGAACGCGGTCGAGCTCGCGCGCCAAGCCGTTGTCGCCGCGCAGTCCGAGGTGAAGCGGCTCGACGAGCTCGTGAGCCGCATTCGCGAGCAGGAGCTCGCCGTCGAGACCTCGAAAGAGCGCAAGCTCGAAGACGAATTGGCAGGTCGCAAGCGCGTGAGCTGAGGTCGGCACGGGTTCTGCAGTGTCCTCCCCGACGGAGGTCCCGTGAGCACCATTTCGAGCACGCAAGGCAGCACCGCATCGGGTCAGAGTTCGCTCTTCAGCGCGGCGAGCGGCAATCAAGCCATGGGGAAGGACTCCTTCCTCAAGCTCCTCGTTGCCCAAATTTCCCATCAAGATCCGCTGAAGCCGATGGACGACACGGCCTACGTCGCGCAGCTTGCCCAGTTCTCCTCGCTCGAGCAGCAGACGAACTCGAACAAGATGCTCGAGCTCCTCGCCACGCAGCAGCAGGGGCTCGCGAACACCGCGACGCTCGGCCTCGTGGGCAAAGACGTGACGGTCCGCGGCGGTTCCGTGACGCTCGGCGGTGACGGTGTCGGCGCGGTGGCGCCCTTCAAGCTCGCGGAGCGCGCCGAGAACGTCCAGGTGGTCGTGCGTGACGCGCAGGGCAACGTGGTGCGCCGCGCGGAGCTTGGCGCGCAGCAGGGCGGACGCGTGGATTATCGCTGGGATGGCCGCAGCGACAGCGGCGTCTCGATGCCCGCAGGGCGCTACTCCGTGTCGGTCGAGGCGACCAAGGGCGACGGTCAGAAGGTCGCCGTGGAGCAAGAGTGTACGGGCCGCGTGCAAGCGGTCTCGTTCGAGGGCGGCATCACGAAGCTCCTCCTCGACAGCGGCCTCTCGGTGGCCGCGTCGGATCTCGTGAAAGTTCAATCGTAGTTTCTGCCAGAAAAGCTGAAGGAGAAAACCATGTCGATCGTCAACATGATGTCCACGGGCACCTCGGGCATTGCGGCGGAAGGTCAGGCGCTCAGCGTCGCCGGTGACAACATCGCGAACGTAAACACCATCGGGTTCAAGGCGCAGCGCGCGATCTTCGGCGACATGCTCGGTCGCGTGGGCGGCGTCGGCAGCTCGGCGGGCGCGGGCGTGCGCGCCATCGGAGTGCAGAGCCTCTTCACGCAGGGGGCGCTCTCCTCGACGGGTGTCGCGACGGATCTTGCCATTGAAGGCGACGGGTTCTTCGTGATGAAGGGCGTCGCGGGCGGCGTCGACGGTCAGTACTACGGTCGCGCCGGTCAGTTCCGCTTCGACAAAGATGGGTATTTCACGAACCCGCAAGGGCTTCAGGTTCAAGGTTACAAGACGCTCGCCGATGGTCGCATCGACACGAACCTGACTTCGCTCCAGCTCGCGCAGACCACGATCCCGCCGAAGCCCACGAGCAAGACGACCATCGTTGGAAATCTCGATGCGACGGCGACGCCGCGCGCGGCGTTCGACCCCGCCAACGTGGGCACGACCTCGAACTTCTCGACCACCGTGACCGTGTACGACTCGCTCGGGAAGGCGCACGCACTCAATGTGCACTTCTCGAAGGGGTCGACGCCAGGTCAGTGGGAGTACAACGCCACGGTCGACGGTGGTGACATCGCCGGCGGTACGCCCGGGTCACAGTCGCTCGTGGGCTCGGGCACCCTCAACTACAACACGACGGGCGCCCTCGACACGCAGACCGTGACGACGCCCACCACGTTGAGCTTCCTCAACGCCGCGCCGAACCAGGCCATCGAACTCAACTTCGGTTCGCCGATCAACGCAGCGGCCGGTCAAAAGCAGGGTACGGGTCTCGACGGCATGAGCTCGTTCGCGATCGGCAGCAGCATCAACACGCAGGCCCAAGACGGCACGCCGGTCGGCGCGCTCCAAGGGGTCGAGGTCGACTCGCAGGGCACCATGCGCGGCCTCTACTCGAACGGTCAGAAGCTCGACATCGGCGTGCTCGCGCTCGCGAAGTTCCCCTCGAACGACGGCCTCTCGCGCCTCGGCAACGGCGTGTGGTCGGCGACGGACAAGAGTGGAGAGGCGGCGATTGGCCTCCCGAAGACGGGGGGTCGCGGCATGCTCAACGCCGGCTCGCTCGAGCAGAGCAACGTCGATCTCGCGCAGCAGTTCGTGGATTTGATCGGCCATCAGCGCGCCTTCCAGGCGAACTCGAAGACGATCACGACCGCCGACGACATGCTCCAAGAGATCGTGAATTTGAAGCGGTGAACCGCGTTCCACTAAGCTGGTGACATCATGGCTGACGACAAGAAGGCTCCCGCTCCCGCCGCGAACGACGGCGGGGAGAAGAAAAAGGCCGGCGGCGCAAACCCGCTCATCACGCTCGTGGGCGTGCCCGTCCTCACGGTCGGAGGCCTCGCGGCCGCGGCGTGGTTCGGCGGTCCTGTGTTCATGTCGCGCATGAAGCCGGCGGAGCCGCGCCACAAGATCGAACACGCGGCCGAAGAGGAGGGCGAGGGCGAAGAGAAGGAAGGCGGCAAGAAGGAAGAAGAGGGCGAGCTCAAGGAGATCTCGGGCCTCATCGTCGACCTGCGCGACGAGTCCGGCATGCAGCGTCACCTCAAGCTCGGCGTCGGCATCGACCTCAAGAAGAAGCTCGGCGAAGAGGAGATGAAGAAGATCGTCCCGTACGCGAAGGACGCGGTCCTCGAGTACCTGCGCGCCCTGAACTACGACTACGTCATCGCCCCCCAGAACTTTCCCGAGGTGAAGAAGCAGATTACCGATCGCATCGTGGAGAAGGTCGGCAAGACCAAGGTGAAGAAGATCCTCATCACCGAATTCATCGTGCAATGAGCTTTCCGGGCGACGACGACGACTGGGGTTCAGCCTACGCCGACTTCGTGTCGGCGAATGAGCCGAAGGCTGCCCTCGCCGAGGAGCCCGAAGAAGAGTCGTATGGCGTCGCCGACGACGGTGGCGGTTTCGCGGACGACGGCGGGGATGCCTTCGGCGGCGGAGCGGGCGACGGCGGTGATGCGTTCGGTGGGGGCGGCGAAGAGGCGTACGACTACGCGGCCGCGAACTACGAAGAGCTCCCCGACGGCGTACAGCGCATCGACCTCGTGCAGATGCAGCGCCCCTTCGACGGCGCCGTCGTCGCGATGGAGCGCGCGGGCATCGCCTTCGCGCGCACGGCCAAGCGCAGCCTGCCATTTCTTTTGCGTTACCGCGCGGCGCTGACGCCGACGCAAGTCGAGGTCGTCGCGGGCGACTACGAGCCGCCGCTCTCCGAGGGGCCGACCTTCGCCGTGTACTTAGGGGCCGCCGGCGGCGTGCGCGCGATCCTCCACTTGAACACCGAGGCGGTGGTCCTCGTGCTCGAAGGCGCGCTCGGTGCGAGCGGCTCGGGCTTCGAGGTGCAGCTCCCGCCGACGCTGAGCGGGGCGCAGCGCGCCGTACTCGGACGCGTCGTGAGCACGCTCGCAGCGGACTTCATCCAAGGGCTCCGCGACGCCGCGGGGCTCCACCTCCAGGTGCTCGGCAACGAGCCTCCGATTCTCCCCGCGAGCGCGCGCACGGGCGAGCTCGTCGTGTGTGCGTGCTACGTCGAGGGCCTGGAGTTTCAGCCCTGCTTCACGCTCGTCTGCAGCGCGTCGCCGCTCGAGACCTCCGCACGAAACGCCGAGTCGCGGCGGCCCCAAAAGGGCGACCCGCGCATGCGCGACGCGCTCGTGGAAGTGCCCGTCGACGTCATCGCCGAGCTCGGACGCGTCCAGATCGACTTGCGTCGCCTCATGGCCCTCAAGGTCGGCGACGTCATCCGCTTGCCCGGTGCGATGGACGACCCGGTCGTCGTGCGTGTCTCGGGTGAGGCGAAATTCCACGGTGTTCCCAAGATCTCGCGCGGGCAGTTGGCCATCGAGATCACCGCGCGGCACGATAGGTGACGCGCGCTTTCGTGGCTTCCGTGCTCTCACGCGAGACTCGGAGCCCCAAGCAGGCGGAGTAGACGATGGCGAACGACGACGATTTCGGTGCTTTGCCCAGCGGGCGAGGTCTCGAAAACATGAGCTTCGTGATGGATGTGCCGGTCGACGTCACCGTCGAGATCGGGCGCAAGAAGATGCGCATCGCCGACCTCTTGAAGCTCGGCCCCGCGTCGATCCTCGAGCTCGACAAGATCGTGGGCGAGCCCCTCGACGTCTACGTCAACAACCGCCGCATCGCGCGCGGCGAGGTCGTGCAGGTCGGCGAGAACTACGGCGTGCGCCTGACCGAAATTTCCCACGAAGAGACGAAGGGCCTCGGCGGATGACGAAGCGGCTGATCCTCCCGGCGATCGCGGCGATGCCGCTCTTGTGTGCCCTCGTGGCGCACGCGGACCCGCCGCCGGTCTTCTTCCCCCAAGCGCCCATCGTCACGCAGCCGCAGGCCCCGGTCGCGCAGGCGCCGCAAGCGCCGCAAGCGGCCGCCGTCGCGCAGCCGCAGTACGCCGCTCCGCCGCCGGTCGCAGCCCCTCAGGTGGCCCGCCCCGCGGCCCCCATGGTCGCGCAGCCTCAAGTCATGCAGCCCCCGCCGGTGCAGCCTCAGGCCGTGCAAGCCCAGGCGCCCGCTGGCACCCAGCAGGTCGTCTACGCGCAGCCCGCGGCGCACGTGGAGCTTGCCCCGTCCGTCGTTGCCGCGCCGACGGAGCCGCAGCGCCCCTGGCTCGCCCCCGCCTCTCCCGCGCCCGTGGCGACCGCCGAGCCGGGCCCGTCGCCATGGCGCATGTTCTCGGTGCTGCTCTTCGTCGTGCTCGTGGCTGGCGCTGCGCTCTACGCCAAGCAAGCGAAGGGCG
>CAIOHM010000400.1 GCA_903858055.1 uncultured delta proteobacterium | reverse complement strand
GGATCTGCGCCCGCTCGTCCCCCTCGACGGCGGCCGTTTCGCGACGAGCGATCTCAACGATCTCTACCGCCGCGTCATCAACCGCAACAACCGCCTGAAGCGCCTCCAGGAGCTCAGCGCGCCCGAGATCATCATCCGCAACGAGCGCCGCATGCTCCAAGAGGCGGTTGATGCGCTCTTCGAGAACGGTCGCCGCGGCAAGAGCATCACGGGCCCGAACAAGCGTCCGCTCAAGTCCCTCAGCGACATGCTCAAGGGCAAGCAGGGCCGCTTCCGTCAGAACCTCCTCGGCAAGCGCGTCGACTACTCGGGCCGCTCGGTCATCGTCGTCGGCCCGACCCTCCGCCTGCACCAGTGCGGTCTGCCGAAGCAGATGGCCATCGAGCTCTTCAAGCCGTTCATCTACGCGAAGCTCGAGGAGCGCGGCCTCACGAATACCATCAAGGCCGCGAAGAAGATGGTCGAGAAGGAGCGTCCCGAGGTTTGGGACATCCTCGACGAGGTCATCAAGGAGCACCCGGTTCTCCTGAACCGCGCGCCCACGCTGCACCGCCTCGGCATCCAGGCATTCGAGCCCGTCCTGATCGAAGGCAAGGCGATCCAGCTTCACCCGCTCGTCTGCACCGCGTTCAACGCGGACTTCGACGGCGACCAGATGGCCGTTCACGTGCCGCTCTCCGTCGAAGCGCAGATGGAAGCCCGCGTGCTCATGATGTCGACCAACAACATCCTGAGCCCCGCGAGCGGCAAGCCGATCATCAACCCGACGCAGGACGTCGTTCTCGGCCTCTACTACGCGACCCGCGAGCGCAAGTTCGCCAAGGGTTGCTTCCGTGAGGGCGCCTTCACCGTCAAGAACGGCGCGCCTGAGGGCTACCTCCGTGGCGTCTACGCTTCGCGCGACGAAGTCCGCATGGCGTTCGACCACGGCGAACTCACGATCCACACGGGCATCAAGGTGCGCATCGAAGACACGGACCCCGCCACGGGCAAGCCGCGTCGCCGCCTCCTCGCGACCACGGTCGGTCGTTGCCTCGTCGGCGAGGCGCTCCCGCCCGAGATGCCCTTCGAGCTCGTCAACAAGGCGATGAACAAGAAGGCGCTCAGCGAGCTCATCGACGCCTGCTACCGCAAGCACAAGAACAAGGAGACCGTGCTCCTCGCGGACCGCCTCCGCAGCATGGGCTTCGACTTCGCGACGCGCGCCGGTATGTCGATCTGCATGGACCACATGGTGATCCCTGCGGCGAAGAAGACGCTCCTCGAGGCGGCACAAGACGAAGTGGCGAAGGTCGTCGACCAGTACTCCGAAGGTCTCATCACCGACGGCGAGCGCTACAACAAGGTCGTCGACATCTGGGCCGGCGTCGCCGACCAGATCACGCAGAAGATGATGGAAGTCATCGGCAAAGAGACGCTCACGGACCCGGAGACGGGCGCCAAGACGACGGAGCCGAGCTTCAACCCGATCTTCGTCATGGCGGACTCCGGTGCGCGTGGCTCCACGCAGCAGATTCGTCAGCTCGCCGCGATGCGCGGTCTCATGGCGAAGCCCTCGGGCGACATCATCGAGACGCCGATCATGGCGAACTTCCGCGAAGGTCTCTCGGTGCTCCAGTACTTCATCAGTACGCACGGTGCGCGTAAGGGCCTCGCCGACACGGCGCTCAAGACCGCGAACAGCGGTTACCTCACGCGCCGCCTCGTCGACGTCAGCCAGGACGCGGTCATCACCGAGATCGACTGCGGCACGACCGACGGCCTCAGCGTCTCGCGCCTCGAAGACGGCGGCGACGTCATCCAGAGCCTCAGCGACCGCATCCTCGGCCGCGTGGTGCTCGAAGACGTGGTCGATCCCACCCATGGCGAGCTCCTCGTCAAGGCGGGCACGATGATCGACGAGCCGATGGCGAAGATGGTCGAGGACCGTGGCGTCGTCGAAGTGCGCATCCGTTCGGTGCTCACCTGCCAGGTGCGCCGCGGCGTCTGCGCTCAGTGTTACGGTCGCGACCTCGCCCGTGGCCACCGCGTCAACATCGGCGAAGCGATCGGCATCATCGCGAGCCAGTCGATCGGCGAGCCGGGCACCCAGCTCACCATGCGCACGTTCCACATCGGTGGTGCGGCGGCCCGCGGCAAGATCGAGGAATCGGCCATCGAGGCGCGCGCCGAAGGTTCCGTCGTCCTCCGCGACGCCAAGGTCGTTCGCAAGCGCGACGGCGAAACCATCGTGATGAGCCGCAACGGCGAAGTCGCGGTCGTCGACTCGTCGGGCCGCGAGCGCGAAGTCTACCGTCTGCCGTACGGCGCCAAGCTCCTCGTCACCGAGGGCATGGCCGTCAAGGGCGGGCAGCGCCTCTGCGAGTGGGACGCGTTCGCGACGCCGATCGTCAGCGAAGTCGCGGGCCGCGCTCACTTCGGCGACCTCGTCGACGGCGTCACCATGGTCGACAAGGCCGACGAGGACACGGGCATCTCGCGCCGTGTCGTCATCGAGTCGCGCTCGAACGACCTCCGTCCGCGCATCGAGCTCCGTGACCCATCGGGCTCCACGACGCTCATGCTCCCGGGCAGCCAGACGGAAGCGCGCTACTTCGTCCCAGTCGGCGCGAACATCATCGTCGCGGACGGCGATCAGATCGAAGCCGGTGACATCATCGCCAAGATGCCGCGCGACGCCGCGAAGACCCAGGACATCACCGGTGGTCTCCCGCGCGTTTCCGAGCTCTTCGACGCCCGCAAGCCGAAGAACCACGCGATCGTCGCCGACGAAGACGGCGTCATCAGCTTCGGCAAGGACACCAAGGGCAAGCGCAAGGTTCAGCTCACCACGCCCGAGGGCGAGTCGTTCGAGTACCTCATCCCGAAGGGCAAGCACCTGCTCGTTCAGGACGGAGACAAGATCCGCGCCGGTCATGCGCTCGTCGACGGCCCGGAGAACCCGCACGACATCCTCAAGATCAAGGGCGAGAAGGAGCTCGCGAGCTTCCTCGTCGACCAGCAAGTCGACCGCTTCGAGTTCGAAGCGGAAAACCGCCGCGTCGCAGACAAAAAGGGCGAAATCGCCAAGGCGGATCCGCTCCTCCTCGGCATCACGAAGGCCTCGCTCTCGAGCGAGTCGTTCATCTCGGCCGCCTCCTTCCAGGAGTCGACCAAGGTCCTCACGGAAGCGGCAGTGGAAGGCAAGACCGACTACCTCCGCGGCCTCAAGGAGAACGTCATCATGGGCCGCCTCATTCCGGCCGGCACGGGCCTTCCGGCGTACAAGCAGCTCCGCATCGTCCGCGAGGGCGAAGAGGCTGCCGTGGCCGCTCCTGTGGCTCCTGCGCGCTCCTACGAGACGCTCGCCGCCGCCAACGAAGAGTGACCCTCCTGCCCAAGCGGCGAGGCGAGGGGACCCCCGCCTCGTCGTTTGGCCTCAGAATCCCCGAAAACTCCATAGTTTTGCCCTCGAGGCAAGAAAAAAGATCTCTCCCGAAAGCGTTCGCGCTTGACGGACCGCAGGCAAACGAGTAAGCCCGCGCTCCCCTCGGGATTCGCCGAAGAATCGCACCATGCCCACGATCAATCAGCTCATTCGCAAGGGGCGCACTGCCGCCCGCACGAAGACGGCCTCGCCGGCCCTCAAGTCGTGCCCCCAGAAGCGCGGCGTTTGCACCCGCGTCTACACGACCACGCCGAAGAAGCCGAACTCCGCGCTCCGCAAGGTTTGCCGCGTTCGTCTCACCAACGGCATGGAAGTGACCTCGTACATCCCTGGCGAAGGGCACAACCTGCAGGAGCACAGCGTGGTGCTCATCCGCGGTGGTCGTGTGAAGGACCTCCCGGGTGTTCGCTACCACGTGGTCCGTGGTGCGCTCGACGCGTCGGGTGCGGCGGGTCCGTCGCCGACGAACAAGTCGACGCGTAACCGCAGCCGTTCCAAGTACGGCGTGAAGCGCCCGAAGAAGTAATTCAGGTATCCGGAGATTTCCTATGTCCCGCCGTCGCGAAGTTCCGAAGCGCAAGATCAACCCGGATCCGAAGTTCCACGACAAGCTCGTGTCGAAGTTCATGAACATGCTCATGCTCGGTGGCAAGAAGTCCACGAGCGAAGGCATCCTCTACGGTGCGTTCGACACGCTCCAGGAGCGCTACAAGGAAGACCCCATCGAGGCCTTCCGTAAGGCGCTCGACAACGTGAAGCCGAAGCTCGAGGTCAAGAGCCGCCGTGTCGGTGGTGCGACCTACCAGGTCCCGGTCG
>CAIOHM010000399.1 GCA_903858055.1 uncultured delta proteobacterium | reverse complement strand
CCGTCGTCGCGCCGCCCGCCCGCTCAGGTCATCACGACGAATTTGAGGTACGCCCCCTCGGTGAACGCCGCCTTCAGGGGATGGCAGGGCGGCGCCCCCGCAACTTGAACGATCGAGAGCTCGCGCGCCCCGAGCGCACGCGTGTCGAGGGTCTCGAGGAAGCGTTCGAGGTGCATGTGGCTCGAGCACGAGGCAGCGCAGAAGATGCCTCCCTCGGCGAGCAGTTCGATGCATCCTGCATGCAGGTCGCGGTAGGCCTTCGTGGCCTTTGCGAGCGCTTTTTCCGACGGAGCCATCGACGGCGGATCGCAGATGATGAGGTCGTACTTCTCGCCGCGCTTCTTCGCGCTCTCGAGCCACGTGAAGCAGTCCGCGGTCACGAAGGAGAAGGGGTCCGAGGAGAGCCCCGCGAGCTTCACGTTCCGGCTCGCGGTCGCGTGCGCTTTGCCCGCGATGTCGACGCTCGTGACGTGGCGCGCTCCACCCAAGGCGGCTTGAATCGAGAACCCGCCGGCATAGGAGAAGAGGTTCAGGACGCGGCGGCCGTGCGCGAGGCGACGGACGATCTGCCGGTTTTCGCGCTGGTCGAGGAAGGTCCCCGTCTTCTGCCCGTGGAGCACGTCGACTTCGAAGGGGGTGCCGTGCTCGAGCACGACGAGGGGCGCATCGACGCGCGCGCCGCGCAAGACTTCGACCTTGTCCGGGCCGCTCAAGCGCGTGTGCTTGAAGAGGACCGACGCGATGCCGAGGGCCTCGCCTCGCGTCCAGAGCGCGTCGGTGAGCGCCTCGACGTGGGCCGTGGCTCCGCCTTCGGCCTCCACGACGAGTACGGACCCGTAGCGGTCGACGACGACGCCGCCGAGGCCGTCGCCCTCACCGTGCACGAGGCGGTAGGCGTTCGTCTGTGCGTCGATCAGCCGTGCGCGACGTGCGAAGGCCGCGTCGAGGCGCTTGGCGAGCAGCGCGTCGACGCGCGGCGTTTCTTCGGCGTTGCCCCACACGCGCGCGGCGAGGGGGCCCTCGCTCGCGTACACGGCGAGGGCGAGGGGCTTGCGGTCGGCGTCGACGAGGCGGACGAGGGCGCCGTGTTCGAGGGTGTCGCCCTGCCGTCCGAGGGCGTTGCGCCAGAGCCACGGGTGCCCCCGGCGGAGCGCCTCGAGGGCTGGCGCGGAGGGCTGAAGGTCCACGAGGGAGGGGGAGCGACGCACCGAGCGGCGCGTAGCGCGAACGCCCGCGGAACGTGAAAACATTTCTCACCGTGAATCACGGTCGAAAACCCGATCCGACGCCGCGCCGCAGCGGTCGCGTTGACAGGGCGTCACGGCTTGGTACACGGCGCACCGCGTC
The DNA here is from genome assembly GCA_903858055.1 of uncultured delta proteobacterium. Lineage (GTDB taxonomy): Bacteria > Myxococcota_A > Polyangia > Polyangiales > Polyangiaceae > CAIQDA01. Next base: position 1,359 of record CAIOHM010000399.1, on the reverse strand, counting down.
GCCCTTCCAACCCCCGGAGCGCCAGCCATGTACAAGAAAGATTACCGCCTCTTTTCCGGAGCAGCGAATCTCCCCCTGGCTGAGAACATCGCCAAGAACCTCGACATGAGCCTGTCGAAGGTCGACTTCAAGCGCTTCAGCGACGGCGAGTCCTACTGCGAGATCCGCGAGAACGTGCGCGGCGTCGACGCGTTCATCATCCAGTCGACGTGCCGCCCAGTGAACGACAACGTGATGGAGCTCCTCATCCTCTGCGACGCGCTCCGCCGCGCCTCGGTGGGGTCCATTACCGCCGTGATTCCGTATTACGGTTACGCCCGGCAAGACCGCAAAGTTCACCCGCGCTCGCCGATCACGTCGAAGCTCGTCGCGGACCTGCTCGTGGCCGCCGGCGTGAACCGCGTGGTGTCGATTGACCTGCACGCCGGCCAAATCCAGGGCTTTTTCAACATTCCGTTCGACCACCTCTACGCGATGCCGGTCATGCTCGACTACCTGCGCCCGGGCTTCACGGAGGACCACATGGTCGTCTCCCCGGACGCCGGCGGTGTCGAGCGCGCGCGCGCGTACTCGAAGCGCCTCGGCGGCAGCTTCGCGATCATCGACAAGCGCCGCGAGCGCGCGAACGTGAGCGAGGTCATGAACGTCATCGGCGACGTGCGCGGCAAGCACTGCGTCATCGTCGACGACATGATCGACACCGCGGGCACGCTGTGCGGCGCCGCTCAGGCGCTCATGGACCACGGTGCGAAGGGCGTCTCGGCGGTCGCGTGCCACGGCGTGCTCTCGGGTCCGGCGGCGGAGCGCATCATGGCGTCGCCGCTCTCCGAGGTCATCGTGAGCGACACGCACCCGCTCTCGGAGTCCGTGAAGGCCTGCCCCAAGGTCAAGCAGGTCACGGTCGCCAAACTCCTCGCCGAAGCCATCAAGGCCATCGTCTCCGGCGACTCCATCTCACGCCTCTTCGCGTGAGCGCTTCGCGGCGCTCCTGCTGCGCGCCCGAAATCGTCGGCCGGCTGTCCTCGCCGGACGTTTGAGTACGGCTGCGGTAGCCGTCCTAGCTTTCGGTCGCTCGCGACGGAGCGCCGCTTCGCTCTGCGCATCGCGGTCTTCGCGTTCCCCCGCTTGGCGTCGCGTCGCTGTGGCACCGCGCGCGGGGCAGGGCGGTGCCGGGTCGCTGCGCTTCCGGCCTCGTGGGGGCGCGTGGGGCAGGGCGGTGCCGGGTCGCGGGGCAGGGCGGTGCCGGGCGCTGCGCTTCCGGCTTCGTGGGGGCGCGTGGGGCAGGGCGGTGCCGGGTCGCGGGGCAGGGCGGTGCCGGGTCGCTGCGCTTCCGGCTTCGTGGGGGCGCGTGGGGCAGGG
>CAIOHM010000398.1 GCA_903858055.1 uncultured delta proteobacterium | reverse complement strand
TTTTGCTGGTTTCCGCCGGAGAGCGCGTCGATCGGCACCTCGAGGTTCGGCGCCTTGACCCCCAGTGCTTCGGTGCGACCACGGGCGGACGCGAGCAAAGCTTCGTGGTCGACGAAGGCGAGCGGACCGCGCGCGGGCATTGCGCCAAGCATCGCGTTCTCGGCGACGCTCGCGCTCGGGACCATGGCCTCGTGGTGACGGTCCGCCGCGAGGGCCACGGCGCGCACAGGAGCCTCCCACGCGAACGAGGCGCCCGAACCGAAGCGCATGGCCCGGACGAGCTCCGCCTGCCCCTGACCCGCCATGCCAGCGATTCCGAGGATTTCCCCACGTCGCACGTCAATGCGGCGACCCTTGCGATCGACCAGCGTGCCGAACACGGACCCGGGTGCACCCGAGCGCTCGAGCGCCGCCGGCACGGCGCCGAACATGGCCCGGAGGAGCGCATCTTCGCAGAATGAAGCGCTCCCGCGCTCGGCGTGGAGGGCGACCACCCCGTGACGAAGCACCGTGGCCTCCGCGCCGTGAGCAAGCACCTCTTCCACGTGGTGCGTCACCACGACGACCACGTGACCACGATGGGCGAGCGTCGCGAGGACGCCGTAGAGGCGCACGGCCTCGAGGGGCGTCGCGAGCGCCGTCGGCTCGTCGAGGAAAAACACCTGCTTTCGCGCGAAGATGGCGCGTGCGAGGAGCACGAGCTGACGCTCGGCGAGCGACAGCGAACCCACGCTCGCATCGCGCGAAGGGAGACCCACGGCCGCGAGCGCTTCGGCCACGGCGGGCGCGCCACGCGCAGGGCCAAGGGCGACGTTCTCGTGCACCGAGAGGCTCTCGAAGAGGGACGCGTGCTGCTCCACGTAGGCGATGGATCGCGCGCCCTTGGCGTCGAGGCGATGGCCACCCAACGTCACCGACCCCGTGCTCCCCGGGAGGAGCCCGGCGGCGATCTTCAAGAGCGTGCTCTTGCCCGCGCCGTTCTCACCGAGCAGCGCATGCAGCCGCCCCGGTTCGAAGCGCGCCGAAACGCAATCGAGCACGCGTACGTCACCGTACGCATGCCCGACCTCTGCGAGGGTCATCCCCGCGTCACCCATGAACGATGCTCCGCTCACGCCGTGCGCGCGACGGGGACCTCTCCGGCGCCGAGCTTGCGGCCCGACGTCGCGCCCTTGCCCGGCTGCGGAATCGCCGAATGCAGGCGTGCACCGGCCGCGATGACCTCGCAGAGCTCGTCGTAGGGGAGGCCCGCCGAAGCGGCGATCTTCGGGAGGAGCGAGGTCGCGGTCATCCCCGGGAGCGTGTTGACCTCGAGCACGTACTCGTTCTCGCCTTCGGTCACGAGCACGTCGACGCGGCACGCGCCCGTGCACTCGAGGGCCTCCGCGGCGCGTTCGGCGATCGTCATCACGTTCTTGAGGCGCGTCGCGGGGATGCGCGGCGGCAGGATGTACTCGGTGGCGCCCGCCGTGTACTTCGAGTGGTAGTCGTAGAGGCCGCTCTTCGGAGCGATCTCGGTGCAGCCGAGCACGCGGCCGTCGAGGATCGCGACCGCGATCTCTTTCGCCGACACGAAGCGCTCGATGAGCACGTGGTC
>CAIOHM010000397.1 GCA_903858055.1 uncultured delta proteobacterium | reverse complement strand
TAGGTAGGCCCTTCCTCGCCTTCCGTCAAACTCTTTTTTCATTTTTCGTTCGTTCGGGTTTTCCCGAGGAAACGCTGATCACCGCGCAGTCAAGAGGAAAAACGCCGCGACACCGACGATGGCGGCCACGAGCGCGCCTCCCACGAACGCGAGGAGAATGACCTGCTTTCCGTCGAGCTTCGCGAGAGGAGAAGCGGCTCCGCTCGCGACGGAGGCGGGCGCCGGGCGCGGCAACGAGTGAGGGGAGACGGAGGCCACGGGGGGCGGGACGGGCGTGAGGACGCGGTTCGACGCCGGGCCGCCCACTTTCGACGCAGGCGGGAGTCCTCCGGTTCGCGAGAGCGGCGAGCTCTCCATCACGGCGTTGCGGCCGAGGTCGGCCGTGGCGTTCGCGTCGGTCTCCTGGTTGTCCGCCATGGAGGAGAACCATCCGTGGGCCTCCCGCGAGAACATCGCGGTCGAACCTTCGTCGAGGTCTTCGTCGAGCTGCTCGTTCTTCTTCGGCTCGTTGCCCATGCCGCGGAGTTTAGGCGCGTCGCTTCGGCGAAGAAAGAGCCCTCGGCGCTCGCTTGCCCGTTGGGCGCGTTTTCTCGCGGGATTCGGCGGTGCGTGCCGCCACGACACCCCAGTCATGCATGGTCTCGAGGGCGAAGGTCAGCGACTCCAGGTATCGGGTGTCCAGGCGCTCGAGCATGGAGAGGAGGTCTGCGGCGACGACGGTCGAGTGCATGGGCCCCATCGTCTCGTCGATCGCCGCGCGCGCGTGCGTCGCGACGAATCGCGCTCCGAACTTGGCGATCGATCGGCGAAACGCCTGCTCCACGATCTCGTACGCCTCGGCCCCATGGGCCTGCGTCAGGCGACGCAGGAGGTCGACCGCGCTCGCGGGCGCTACGCGCGGAGCGTCGGACTCGCTCGGATTCGCGCTCGCGGGGTCACGCACGTGCGCGCCCATGTGCGCCCCAATGTGCTCCGCTCCGCGATCGCGCAGCACCGCGCGCACTTCCCCGATCGCCGACACGCTGGCGAACCGCGACCAGGCGGTCAAGCGCCTCTCCGCCAGCGATTCGAGGGCGCCACGCAGCGACGCCCCCGTGACTTCGCGGCGATCGAGCCAGCGGTCCACCACGGCGAGGGACGGCTCAATCGCCTCGAGGTTCACGGGAAGGTGCCTCGGGACTTGGGGATGGGGACGATTTCGACGCGGCGATTCTGTGCGCGGGAGTTCTCGTCGACGTTCGGCGTGATGGGGCGGTGCTCCCCGAAGCCCGCCGCGAAGACGCGCCCCTCGGGGACGCCCGCGCGCACGAGGGAGCGCATGACGGTGAGGGCTCGCTCGAGCGAGAGTCGCCAGTTGTCGTGGTAGGGACCCGCGTGAATCGCGAGGTCGTCGGTGAACCCGCTCACCATGACCGAGTCGTCGCAGGTCGCGAGGTAGCGCTGCAGGGGCGGCGCGAGCGACGCAACGATGGCCTCCCCTTCCTCGGTGAGCTTCGCCTGGTTCAGCTCGAAGAGCACATTGGCGAGGATGCCGATGCGGCCGTCCAAGACCTGGATTTCCCCAGCTCGAATGTTGCTCGCGAGCGCTCTCTCGAGGAGCTCCAGGCGCGCGAGGCGCTCGGGCGAGACGGAAGCTTGACCATCGGGCACGCGGTGGCCGCCCACCTCCGCGTCGTCGTGGTTCTCGCGCGGCACGAGGGCGATCGCCACGACGGTGAGCACGAGCGTACCGATCACGAGCGCGAGGGCATCGGCGACGGCTGCCCAAACGTAGCCGGTATCCTGTTTTGGTCTGTTACGCGTGTATTTCACGGACGACCGCCGCCACGGAGCTGCATCGCTTCGTCGAGGAACTTTTGTTGGAGGGCTTGCGAAGCGTCGAACCATCGGCGCGCCTCTTCGAGGCAGGCCACGAACGCCGCGCGGTCTTCGTCGTTCTGCACGGTCGCGGCGCCCGGCGGTGCGGCCCCGCCCGCGACGTCGCTCGTCGACGAACCGCTCGACACGACAGGTGACACCTCCAAGGGTGCGCTTCGCAGAACCTCTGCGAGGGTCTCCACCGCACGGGCGACATCGCCGGCTTGCGCGCTCATCGCGGACGCGGCGGACTCGAGCGACGTGACGCGGTCGAGCGCGGTCCCCTCGGCGCGGGTTGCCCCATCGGCGAGCGCTTGCGCGCGCGCTTCGAGGGCGGACCCCGCATGAGCGAGCTCCTCACGCAGCGAGGCTGCGAGCGCACGCGTCTCCTGCGCGAGCGTTTCGGCGATGGCCTTCGCGCCCTCGTTCAGGGCGGTCCTGAAGCTCTCTTCGGCTTGCGCGCGCTGCGCCAACGCGGCCTCGCTCGAGCGCGAAGCCTCGACCTCGACGTGGCGAAGAACGGCGCTCGCCGCTTCGACGGTGCCCGCTACACGGCCTTGCACCTCGGCGACCGCGGCCATGCGCTCGGCGAGGATGTCCATTGCGGCTTGGAGCACGAGCTTCTCGGCCCCGGACCACTCGGCCCGTCGCGCGTCGTCGTCCTCCCAGCGGGCTCGACGCTCGGACTCTTCGCGCGCGTAGCGCTCTTCGTCACGCTTCGCCCATGCGCCAAGTGCCTCCTCGAGGGACCGGAGCGTCGCAGCGCGCGCGGACTCTTCGCGCGAACGCAGATCATCGCTCAAGGCGACGCCGTGCGCGCGGAGCTCTTCGGTCGCGCGTGTGAACGCCTCGAGGGCGACGCCGTTGGCTGTGGCGAGGCGCTCGAGCGAGGTCTCCTGTGCCGACACGAGCTTCGCGGTCGTCGTGGTTTGCGCTTCCCGCGCCGCCTCGAGCTCCGCACGTTGCGCCGTCGACGTGGCTTCGACGGCCGTCACGAGGCGGCTTGCCGCGCCTTCGACGGCAAGGGCCGCGCCCGCCAGAGCGCTCGTGATCCCACTGTTTGCCTGCTCGAAGGAAGCCCTCGCAGACGCAGCGATTTCCCTCGCGAAACGCTCAACCGCTCCCTCGGTGCGAAGCGAAGCGGCTTCAATGGCGCGGCTCCCTTCGGTCGACGACGACGCGAGGCTCGCGGCCGTTTGCTCGTTCGACGTTTCGACGGCGCGGCGCGTCTCTTCCGCGGCCGCGACGATGGCTGAGGTCGCGGCGACCGAAGCCGTGCGCAGCGCCTCCATCAACGCCTCCTGGGACGCACGAAGCGCTCCCTGCCCCTCTTCGGCGGAGGCGCGCAGAGCCGCGGCAGACTGGGCGGCCCCTTCGCGTAGTGCAACGGCGGACGCTTCCGACCCGACACGCACGGACGTCGCGAGTTCGCGCAGGAGCGCCTGATTCTCGACGAGCACCGATCGCGTAGCCTCGTTCGCCGCGGCGAGCGGCTCGACCGCCCGGGCCACACGCTCGAGCACGGCCGTGAGACGCTCTTCGCGCGCCGCTTGGTCCGCAGCGGCCCCGGTCGCGGACGCGAGCGCCTCGCGCAACTGGGCTCCGAGCGCGAGCGTGCGGCGCTTCTCGTCCACGATCTCGAGGCGCACGGCGATCGCGTCGGCGACGCGTTGAAAGCGACCCTCGCTGAGGCCGAGAACGACGGAGCCGACGATACCCGCGGCCGACGACCCGAAAGCGCGCGCGAGACCGGCGAGCGGCGCGCCGACCACCGCGCGCAGGGCCGCCGCGTCGACCGCGGTGGCGACGAGGTCGCGCGAGCCGACGAGGGCTTCGAAGAGGCCGGCGAAGGTGCCGAGGAGGCCGACGAGGATGCACACGGACGGCAGCGTCGAAGAAGCGCGATCGACGAGGTCTTTTGCTTGGCGAACGAAGGTCTCGCTCACCTCGCCTTCGCGCCCCTCGGAGGCCACGAGGTCGCCCTCGATACCCGCGGCGGCCGCGAGGTCATGCCACACGCGGAACGTTCCGGCGAGCACGAGCGCCGCGACGACGACGGGCGGCGCGGCCACGACGAGGGCACCACCTCGGGCTGCCCACGCGACGCGCGCGGCCACGCCTACGCCAAGGGCCCCGAGCGCGAGGACGAAAGGGGCTTCGACGCTGCGCGACGGCGCGCGGGTCGAGAGGTTCGTGGACATCAACGCGGACTTTCGTTCGAGATGGAGGACGTTTGGAGCGCGGGCCGAAGACCGGGCTCGTGCATGCGCGCGAGGCGCTCGAGCAGGGGTTCGAGGCGTGCGCGTTCGAAGGCGAAGAAGGCGTCGAGAAAGCGATGCCAGCGGCGCACCTGGTGAACCCGTGCCACGGAAGCGCGTAGGTGCCGGGAAACGCGCGAAAACGAGCGCGCGGTGCGCTCGACCTCCCGCTCGATTCGGCCGTCGATGCGACGGAGGATCACGGGTTGGAGCGTGGGCACCAGCGCGCGATCGATCGCGGCGAGGCGCCGATCTTCTTCGCCCCCGGCGGCGAGGGCGCGCCAAAGCTCGCGACGCAGCTCCGTCATCTCTGCGGTGATTCGCTCGACGCGGGCGCGAACGAACTCGGCCAACCGCCCACGCGCGTCCTGATCGTCCGCGACGAAGCCGTCGAGGATGCGGTGGCGCGGGTGCAGCGGCTCGAAGGGCGGCGTGCGGAGACGCATGGCCAGGTCCGCGATGCGCTCGCGCCCGAGCGTGAGGATCTCCTCGGCGTCCACGGGCGGCCCGACGACGACCGGCATGGTCATCGATTCGACGACGCGGATCGTCGCGCGCAGATCGAGGTGCGACAGCAGCTCGTGCCACTCCGCTTCTCCCGGCACGTACCGCCGCACGGGTGCGCCCTCGACCGCCATGGCCTTCGCATAGCGAAACGGAGAGGGTCTCCGCAAGAGAGGCCCACGGGTGCGCCGAAATCCGTTACCCTCGTGCACGATGATGCGCTCTGGCCTTCGCTCGATCACGGTTGCGTGCCTCCTCGGCACGATGACGCCTGCCCTCGCCCTCGCGGACAATGTCGAGGACCAAGCCATCGCGCGCTCGCTCGCGAAGGACGGCCTCGACGCCCTCAAGGCGAGCGACTTCAAGACCGCGGAAGACCGCTTCCGCCGCGCCGAGCAGCTCTTTTCCGACGCTCCGACGATCACGCTCGGGCTCGCGCGCGCGCTCCGCGGCCAGAAACGCTTCGTCGCAGCGCAAGAGGCCTACAACCGCATCGTTCGCCGCGGGAAGCGCACCGGTGACTCGCCCGCGTACGAGAAGGCCGTCGACGACGCAACCACCGAGAAGGACGACATCGCCAAGCTCATCGGCTCTCTCACCATCAACGTCAAGGGCGCGGAGAAGCCCGCGGTGACGCTCGACGGACAGCCCGTGAACAGCGCGACGCTCGGCGTGCGCAGGCCCATCGATCCCGGGGCGCACGAGATCAAGGTGAGCGCGCCGGGCAAGCTCGACGCGCGCCGCATGGTAAACGTCTCCGAGGCCGGCTCGACGAGCGTCGACATCGAACTCCAGAACGATCCGAAGGCCCTCGCC
>CAIOHM010000396.1 GCA_903858055.1 uncultured delta proteobacterium | reverse complement strand
CGTGTTCTCCGAGGCCGAGCGCATGGCGGCGGCCGTGGCGGCTTCGCTCGTGCTCCTGCCCAAGGCGGGCGTGCCCCTCGAGCTCGAGCGGTTCGTCGCGTCGCGCATCGTCGCGCGCCCGAGCGAGGAGCTCGAGGCGCTCTTGAACCTCATCGACGGCAAGCGCGACATCGTGGCGCTCCTCGACGAGTCGCCCTTTGACGACGCCTCGACGGCGCGCACGCTCGCCCGCTTCGCCCAAGGAGGCGCGCTGCGTGCCGCCGGCACGACGGCCCAGGTGGAAGAGGTGGCGCCGCCCAGCGTCGCGCTCGTGGCGCGTCACGCGCCGGCCGAGCTCCCGCAAGTCACCCTCCAGATGGACGCGCCCAAGATCCCCTCGCCCGCGCCCGTGGTGGAAGACGTCGCGCCGCCAGGCTCCGAGTCCTCGCGCGACGAGGTCCAGCCCGTGGGCGCGTCCACCCCCGTCGGCCTCTTCGCCGTGGGCGGCCCCGACTCGGCCAAGCCGAGCTCGCGTCCCCTCGACGCAACGCCCATGACCCCAGGTGTGGAAGCCCTTCAAACGGCCGCGAGCGCCGCGGTCGAAGCGCCGTCGCGCCGCACGCCGATCTCGGTGGAGACCCCGGCCAAGGCGGCCCTCGATGCGGCGTTCCGCAAGGCGGCGCAGGAGTCGCAGGCGGCCATGGTGGCGTCCGAGTCGTACACCGCGACCTCCTCGCGCCGCAGCACGCCGCCGCCCGTGAACGATCGCGCCATGCGCCTCGTGGGCGGCATCGGCGTCGCCGCGGTAGCGCTCGTGGCCATCGTGGCCCTCAAGGGGGCGCTTGGCGGTTCGTCCGCAGCGCCGCCGCCTGCGCGCGTGGAAGCCGTCGCCGCGACCCCGGCCCCGAAGGCCGAAGAGCCCGCGCCGGCTCCTGCGCCTGCCGCCGAGGCCGAGGTCCCTTCGCCCGCCGAAGCGGAGTCTGCCCCCGCAGCTGCACCAAGCGCGGCCGCCGTGGCGCCTCCGTCCGCCGTCGTGGCCCCCGCGGCCCCCGCGGCTCCCGTCGCGGCTCCGGTGGCGACCGCAACGCCCGTCAAGCTACCGCCCGGTCGCCTCCAGAAGGCGAAGGACTTCCTGGACCAGGGCAATTACGTGAGCGCGAGCATCGAGGCTCAGGCCGTGATCCAAGGCGACCCCTCGCAGGCCGAAGGGTGGCTCGTGCTCGGCGCCGCGGCGCAAGCGCAAGGAAAAGACGCGGAGGCGAAGCGCTACTACTCCGAGTGTGCACGCCGCGGGCGCGGGGCCTCCGTCGAGGAGTGCCGCCAGCTGCTCGCTCAGTAGCGCACGCGCGGGTCGAAGAGCGGGCGCAAGGCTTCGCCGAGCGCCGTCGCCAACGCCACGAAGGCCGCCGCGACGACCACCACCCCCGCGAGGAGCTCGAGGTCGCGCCCGAGCAAGGCCTCGACGGCCAGCGACCCGAGCCCAGGCCAGCGGAAGAGGCGCTCCGTGAGCACGGCGCCGCCCACGAGGAGCGCCGCATCGAGGCAGCTCATCGCTGCGAGCGCGCCCAAAACCTGGCGTTTTCCGTGCTTCCAGAGCGCGGTGCGGGCGGTGGCTCCCCGCGCCTCGGCCGCGCGTACGAAGGGCGCTCCCGCGAGCCCGTGCCACCGCTCTTGGGCGACGGCGACGTAGGGGCCGAGCATCGCGAGCGTGAGCGTCGCGAGCGGCAGCACCATCGCGTGCGCGGTCTCGTGCAGCGTGCCGAGGCGCGTCTCGAGGGGCAGCCAGCCGAGGCGCCGTGCGAGCACCTCGTGGAGGACCATGCCCACGACGTAGGCAGGCACCGCCGCCACGGCACGGAGCGCAGGCACGAGCGGCACACGTCGCTCGTGCTCGTGTGCGAGGAAACCAAGCAAAAGACCGAGCAGCGTGCACGTCAACGCGACGCTCGCTGCTAGCGCGAGCGACGGTCCGATGCGGTCGCCGAGGAGGGCCTTCACCGGGCGGCGGTAGACGTAGCTGCGCCCGAGTTCGAGGTGCACCCATCCCACGGAGAGGCAGGTGTCGTGCGCGGTGTCGGCGCCGGGATCTCGGTGCATGAAGCGGAACGCACGATCTTTGTAGGATGCATGCAAATCCGTCGTGCTCGATGCCGAAGCGCGCAGGCGCGCAAGATCGGCCGCGCTCGTCTGCGCGCCCGAGAGGGCTCGCGCGGCGTCGCCGGGCAGAAGATCGAAGAGCGTGAACGTAAGAAAAAAACAGCACAACGTGATGCCCGTGGCGCGAAGGAGCGCGCGGACTCCAACAACGAGCGCCGCGGTCACGGTGCGCCTCCGCCCGTGCGTGCTGACGGAACGGGCTGCGTCGTCGGCAGCGACCCTGCCGCGCGCGGAGCGAGCCACGTACGCTCGAGCGACTGGAGCCACACCGGGTGCGGGGTGAACGCGCGCACGAAGCCTTGGTGCAGCACGATCGCCTCCGGCACGTGCGTGAAGGCGATGGGGGCCTCGTCGCAGACGGTGCGCGCGACCTCGGCGAAGAGCTGCTTGCGTGCTTCGACGTCGGCTTCGTGATGGGCTTTTTCAAGGAGATCGTCGACGCGCGCGTTGGCGTAGAAACTCGTGTTCGTGGCGTCGTTCGCGTCGATTCCGGTGCTCGCGTAGAGCGCGTCGAAGAAGTTGCTCGGGTCCGGGTAGTCCTGGGTCCAGCCTACGGGCGCCATGGCGACGGCTCCTCGCCGATGGGTTGCGGCGATGTAAGCGGAGTACGAGACGAGCTTCGGGGCGATGCGAATGCCGATGGCTGCGAGCTGACTCTGCAAGACGGCGACGCTGCGCTCGGCGAAGGTGCGCGCGGTCGCGAGGTAGGGGATCGGCTTCGAAAAGCCGCCCGTTGCACTCACGGGATCGTAGGGAAAACCGGCGCGGCGCATGTGCTCG
>CAIOHM010000395.1 GCA_903858055.1 uncultured delta proteobacterium | reverse complement strand
GGCCGCACCGTCGGCGCCGGTATCGTCACCAAGATCATCGCCTGATTCGGCGAGAACATCGGAAATAGAGAAACATGGCGACTGCCACGAAGATCCGCATCCGGCTCCGTGCCTTCGACCACCAGCTCCTCGATAAGTCGACTGGCGACATCGTGGAGACGGCGAAGCGCACGGGCGCCCGCGTCGCGGGGCCCATCCCCCTCCCGACGACGATCTCCCGTTACACCGTTCTGCGCGGCCCGCACGTTGACAAGAAGTCGCGCGAGCAGTTCGAGATTCGCACGCACAAGCGCGTGATCGACATCATCGACCCCACCCAGCAGACCCTCGACGCGCTCATGAAGCTCGACCTTAGCGCCGGCGTCGACGTCGAGATCAAGTCCTGAGGTAAACCAAAATGGCCAAGATCGACGTCCTCAACCTGAAGGCCGAGAAGGTCGGTGAGCTCGAGCTCTCCGACGTTGCTTTCGGCTCCGAAGTTAACGAAGCGCTCCTGTACGAGGTGGTGAAGGCACAGCTTTCTTCCCGTCGTCAGGGTACCGCGTCGACCAAGAACCGTTCTGCCGTTCGCGGCAGCACGAAGAAGGTCTACAAGCAAAAGGGTACCGGTAACTCCCGCCACGGTTCGATCCGTGCGCCGAGCTATGTCGGTGGCGGTCAGGCTCACGGCCCGATGCCCCGCAACTGGACCATTCGTCCCCCGCGCAAGGTTCGCGTGGGCGCTCTCCGCAGCGCTCTCTCGATGCTCTTCCGCGACAAGAACCTCGTCGTCGTGGACGGCTTTGCCCTGGCGGAAGCCAAGACGAAGAAGACCGTCTCGATCGTCGACGCGCTCTGCGGCGGGAAGAAGGGCCTCATCGTCGACGTGTCGACGAACGAGAACCTCGTCCGCTCGATCCGCAACAGCGTCAACTACAACTTCTTGCCGCCGGAAGGCGTCAATGTCTACGACCTCCTCCGCCACGACAAGCTCGTCGTGACGACGGAAGCGGTCAAGGCCCTCACGGACCGCTGCGCGGAGTGATCAATGCGTATCGATGAAATCATCCGTCGCCCGATCGCCTTCACCGAGAAGGCGACCAAGCTCCGCGCGAACAACCAGTTCGTGTTCGAGGTGGGTCGGGACGCGAACAAGGCTGAAATCCGTCAGGCGGTCGAGACTGCCTTCAGCGTCAAGGTGACGGCCGTCAACACCATGATCGTGCGTGGCAAAGAGCGTCGCATGGGTCGTGGCTTCGCCAAGACGCAGAACTGGAAGAAGGCGATTGTCACCCTCGCCGAGGGCCAGACGATCGACCTCTTCAACGAGACGACCTGAGAGTAGAGAGCCATGGGTATTCGTAGCTTTAAGCCGACGTCCCCCGCGCGCCGTTACTACACGGTGAGCGACTTCGCCGACATCACCAAGGGTGTCGAGCCGCTCAAGGGACTTCTCGAGCATCAGACCGCGACCGGCGGCCGTAACTCCAACGGTCGTATCACCTCGCGTTTCCGCGGCGGTGGTCACAAGCAGCGCTTCCGCCTCATCGACTTCAAGCGCAAGAAGATCGGCGTCCCCGCCGTCGTCGCCGCGATTGAGTACGATCCGAACCGCACGGGCCGCATCGCGCGCCTTCACTACGCGGACGGCGAGCGCGCTTACATCCTCGCGCCCGACGGCCTCAAGGTCGGCGACTCGGTCATGGCGTCCCGCAACGCGGACATCAAGCCGGGTAACAACATGCGCCTGCGCCACATCCCCCTCGGCACCTTGATCCACAACGTGGAGCTCAAGAAGGGCCGTGGCGGGCAGCTGGTGCGTTCCGCCGGGACCGCCGCCACCCTCGTGGCGAAGGACGGCGAGTACGCGCAGGTTCGTCTCCCCTCGGGCGAGGTCCGCCTCGTTCACCTCGAGTGCCACGCGACGATCGGCCAAGTGTCGAACATCGAGCATTCGAACATCTCGCTCGGCAAGGCCGGTCGCGCTCGCTGGCTCGGTCGTCGTCCGCACAACCGCGGCGTCACGATGAACCCCGTCGATCACCCCATGGGCGGTGGCGAGGGTCGTACGTCCGGCGGTCGTCACCCGTGTTCGCCGTGGGGCCAGCTCGCGAAGGGCCTCAAGACGCGCAACAACAAGCGCACCGACGGCATGATCATCAAGCGCCGCGGCTGATTTAGGAGTCTTCGATGCCTCGTTCGATTAAGAAAGGCCCGTTCGTCGACGGCCATCTCGCTGAGAAGGTCGCCGCCGCTTCGGCCACGCAGTCCAAGAAGGTCATCAAGACCTGGTCGCGCCGCAGCACGATTACCCCCGATGCCATCGGCCTCACCTTCGCCGTGCACAACGGCCGCAAGTTCGTTCCGGTCTTCGTGACGGAGAACATGGTCGGCCACAAGCTCGGCGAGTTCGCACCGACCCGCACCTTCTCGGGCCACTCCGGCGACAAGAAGGCCAAGGTCAAGGGCAAGAAGTAAGCGTAGGCCATCCCTCCGCTCTGAATTGAGAAACGAAATGGTCAGCAAAGCCACTGCCCGAAACACCCGGATCGCTGTGCGCAAGGCGCGCATGGTCATCGACATGATCCGCGGCCGTCAGGCTGGCGAGGCGCTTCAGCTCCTCGAGTTCACGCCCAAGTCCGCCGCCCCCCTCGTCAAGAAGCTCCTCGAGAGCGCGGTTGCCAATGCCCGTCAGGCGCAGCCCGGTC
>CAIOHM010000394.1 GCA_903858055.1 uncultured delta proteobacterium | reverse complement strand
TACCTCATCGACAGCGACGACGTGCCGCTGCCCCGCTCCGTGACGCCAATCCCCCCGCCGATCTCGGGCATGCGCTCGCTGCCCACGCCGTTGCCGGAGCCGGCCTCGGACCTCGAAGACACGCAGGTGGGCGAGCGCGTCAGCGGCGAGGTCGAGTCCTCGTACCAGCGGCGCCAGGTGCTGCTCGCGGCCACGCTCGCGGGGCTCGTGCTCGCGCTCGCGCTCGCGTTCGTCTCGCGCTGAGCGCGCAGCACGCGGCCATCAGCGGCAGGTGCGCGGCGTGCAGCCGTAGAGCCCCTGCCTCACCTTGTCGACGCACGAGGCGCCCCACGAGGTCGTGCAGCAGTAGGGGTCCGCGTCGCAGATCGCCTGGATGCACGCGCCGCCCTGGCCGTCGTCGGTGCACATGTTGCCGAGGGGCGCGCCGGTCGTGCATACGTCGTGGGTGCACGTGCCGCAGGCGCCCGCCGCGCAGTCGCGGTCGGCGACGCCGCAGTTGCAGTCGCAGGTGCAGTCGCCGTACTTCGCCGCGTCGCAGGTCCAGCCCGCGGGGATCGGCGAGCCGTTCGGGAGGCACGCGGCCTGGGCGCCGGTGCTCTGGGCCGAAGCGAAGCAGAGCTCACCGGGGAGCGCGCTCGGTTCGGGGCGTGGCGGGATCGGCACCGAGGTGCACGTGGCGCTCGCGCCGCCGGGGAGCGGGAACGTGCCGCTCACGTTCTTGCCGCGGTTGAGATCGAAGAGCGTGCACTCTTTGGAGTAGCTGTAGAGTCCAAACAAATCGACGTCGAGGCTCGCCGCCGCGCCAACGCCCGCGAACGCATAGCCCGCGTACTTACCCGTGAGACGCGGCCCCGAGGCGGTGTTGCACTCGGCCTCCGCGCCGAGGCTCAGGTACGGGCGAGCCCAGAGCGCGCCGGTGGCGACACCGAAGAGCTTGAGGTCGAAGCGAGGCACGATCTCGCAGAGCACGTGCACCGCGCCGCCGAGCGTGTAGTTCGGGCCCACGGGCGCGAAGCTGCCGCTCTTCTCGAAGACCGGCGTGAACTGCTGGTTCGCGTAGCGAAAACCCGCGCTCAAGGTGGCGTTCGCGTTCGCGCCGACGATCACGTCGACGGTGCCGCCCCAGTCGACCGCGCACGTGAGCTCCGCGCGAAAGTGTGCGCTCGCCGGCGCGTTGAGCGCGCCGAGGTTGATGCTCGCGAGGGTCATCTCCGTGTCCGCGAGCACCGTGCTCGGGCTGCCCGTGAGACCTTGCGCGACGAGCGCCGCGAGGTCGGCGCCCGTGGGGTTGCCGGTGAGCGCGAGGGTGGCTTGCACCTCGAGCTGTGCGTCGAGGCTGCCCGTGCCGATCGCGTGCGCCTCCTTCAAGAGCTGCCGCGGGTCGAGGCTGATGCGGCCGATCTGCGCGCCCACGTCCCAGCGTGGCGTGAAGGTCAGGCTGCCCCTGTTGACCTTCATGGCGGCGTCGTAGCCGATGGTGCTGCCCGTCGCGGGGTTGACCGGGAGCGAGCCCGAGCTCTGGAAGATCGAGCGGCCAGAGAAGTCCACGATGGTCTTGGTGGGACCCGAGCCCGAGCCTTGCGTGCGGAAGCCCTGCGTCGCGGTGGACTCCTTCGGGAGCTCGACGACGGCGTTGAAGTCGAGCGCCGCGAAGGCGTCCACGAGCGTCGCGGCCTCGGTCGTGACCACGTAGTCCGTGCCCTCGGCGCGCACGCTCACGACCTTGCGGAGAAAGCCCTCGGGGTTGCGCGCGTCGGCCCCGCGCTCGCCGATGAGCACGTGGCCGGCCCTCACCGTCGCGAGGTTCGCGTGCGCGGCTTTCGGAAAGCGCAGCGTGTTCGAGGCCACCGTGATGTCCGCGGCGGCGCTTCCGGTAAACGCCAGGGTCCCCTCCGCGAGCTCGGAGGCGGTGAGCGTCGACGAGCTCGGCTGCTCGGCGCTGCTGCACGCGACGGCGAGGAGCGGGAGAGAGAGGGCGAAGGCGGTCGAGAAGCTGCGCATGGAGACTCCGGAGGCGAAGGAGGAGGGGCGGGTTGCGCGGGGCTACTGGGCTGCGCCGTTGATGCCGCTCACCGAGCCGGCTTGCTCGTCGACCTTGGCGCGCACGTTGTTGCCGAAGGCCTTGAAGCCCGCGATGGCGATGAGCGCGATGACGCCGACGAGGATGATGTACTCGACGAGGTTGGCGCCGCGCGTGTCGGCGAGGAGAGAGCTTCGGGAGCGGAGGGAGCGCATCACGCCGTGCATGTTGCAGGGATCATGCGCAACTTGGCGCGTGCGTGCACGTAGGAAATTTCCGACCTCCTCGCCTCCCACATCGTGGGCAAGCGGCCGCCATGGGTGACGCGCGATCCACTGCGCGCGATCCAACGGGGCTCCGCGGCTCGCGCGGTTCAGCCCACGGCCGTCGCGCGCACGGTTGCCGCGCCGGAGCGTTCGAGGCGCAACGGCACGCGCCACCAGCCCGTGAAAGGCTCGCAGACCGCGGAGGTCTCGTCGTCGCCGTCGCGGCAGGCCATGGCGCGCACGTGCAGCACGAGCTCCGAGGCGATCGCTGGGCCTTCGGGCACGGTCACCGTGAGCGGCAGCGTGAGCGTGAGCGCGCCGGCCGTGAGCTTCCCCTGCTGTGCGGTGAACGCGGGGACGACGAGATCGCTGCGGCGGGAGACCTCCACAGAAAGCGTGTAGGGTGCACCTTCTGCGAAGTGGTGGTGAGCGCCCGCGTGAAGCACCACCTCGAGCGAGACGCTGCCTGGGCCCGCCGCGGGCTCGCTCGTGAGCACCTCGTCGAAGAAGCGCACCGCGCCGTCAGGCGCCTCGAGGGAGTGGTTCGGACGGAGGCGCGGCGGCGGGGGTGCGGGGACCTCGAGCGCGAGCGGCTCCTGGTTCCCCGTGGCCGCGATGCGCACGAGGCGATGGCGGTTCGCCTCGGCGACCACGAGGGTGCCCTCCGTGCCGACGAACGCCGCGCCCGTGACCTCGGAAAGGCCCCGCGAAAGCGTGCGGATCTCCTGCGTTTCGAGGGACGCGAGCTTCACCGCGCCGTTGTACGTGTCGCAGACCGCGAGCGTGCCGCGGCCGTCGGAGGCGAGGCCCATGGGGTGCTGGAGCTGCGCCTCGAGGAACGCGCCGTCGTGGTCGCCCCAGGCGAAGAGCGAACCGTAGACGAGGGTCGCGGTCTCGCCCGTGTCTGCGTGCACCGCGCGCAGCGAGCTCGACTCCGAGTCCGCGGCGTAGAGGTGCTCCCCGACGCGCACGAGACCGTTCGTTTGCGAGAACGTGGCCTCACGCCCCGATCCGTCGACGCGCGATTCGGCGCCCGTGCCTGCAAGGGCGCGAATCATGCCGCGCGAACGATCGACGACCCCGATTTGATGCGACCCCGAGAGCGCCACGTAGAGCGCGTCTTCGGTGGCGGCGAGGTCCCAAGGCGAACGCAGCGCCGTCTCGGTGGCGGCGCTCGCCTCGAACGCGACCGGCGCGAGGCCCATGGCCCCCGTACCCGCGACGATCGTCGCCGTGCGCGCGGCGAGATCGACGCGCACGACCGTGTGCTTCCGCGCGTCGCACACGAAGAGCTCGTCTTCGCCGACGAACGCGAGGCCTTGCGGCTCTTCGAGGTCGGCCTCGATGCCATGAAACTCGCCGGCGCGCGGCCCGATGGCGGCGACGAGCGCGCCGCTCGGCCCCCACACGAGCACGCGACCGTGGCCCGTGTCCGAGACGGCGAGGAGGCCTCGCGCCGAGCTCGCGAGTTTCGTGGGGAAGCGAAGACCCTGCGTCGACGTGACGCTCTCGCGGAGATACGCGTGGGGCTCGCGTGCGAGGAGCCCGCGGCTCCGCGCGCGTTCGAGTTCGCCTTTGACGAGCGCGCCCAGCGCGGCCTCGTCGGGCTCACCGGGTGCGACCGCCGCGAGCGTGCCATCGGGGCGCACGACGACGAGCGTGGGCCAGGAACGAACGCCGAACGCGTGCCACGTGCGCATGCCCTCGTCGACGAGCACCGGGTGCCGAATCCCCATGCGCTCCATCGCCGCGCGCACGACCTCGGGCTCCTGCTCGTGATCGAACTTGCCGGTGTGCACGCCGAGGACCACGACGGGCTCGCCCGCGAAGCGATCTTCGAGCCGATGCAGCACGGGTGCAACATGCATGCAGTTCACGCAGCACGAGGTGAAAAAATCGAGGACGACGACGTGGCCGCGGAGCGCGCGCAGCGAGATGGGGGTCTCGGCGCCGAGCCAGGTGAGCGTGGGGTCGAAGTCGGGGGCGTGGATCGCGAGCGTCTCGAACACCCCGCGGTGCTTAGCCAATTTCGTGGGGCATCACATCGCGCGCGCTGCGAAAATGCTGCTGCGCCGAGTACGAAAAGAGGTTCGTGACGCGCGAGGTGTAGAGGCAGCCGTAGAGGTCGACCTGCGCGCCGAAGTTCGACGCTTCGTTGCCCTCCTTGAGCAGCGAGCCCCAGTAAGGATGGAAGCGTTCGCCGATGCGGCGCTCGATCGTCGAAGCCTCCCACTCGAGCTGCTTCAACCTCCCGCGGATGCGCTCGATCCCCCGCTTGAAGCGCGTGCGATCGGCGTCGATCGCCGGGCTGCTCTCGCGCTTCGCGAGCTCCTTGAAGCGGCTCTGGTAGTAGCGGAGGTCTTCTTCGAGGTGGTCGCGCTGCTCTTCGAGGGCGTCGAGGGTGCCGAAGTCGTCGCGGCAGGCGTCGTGGCCGAAGATCTCGCCCTCGAGCTCCTGCATGACCATGCACGTGCGCCAGGCCGACTCCTTCTTCGAGCGGAGGATGTCGCCGTAGATGTGGTCGCCCACGTAGAGCACCTGGTCGCCGGTGATGCCGAGGCCGCGCTCGAGATCGTGCAGGTTGCCGCCCTCGTAGATGCGGCCGCGCTCGAGCGGGAAGGTCGCCGGCTTCACGTTCGCGCCTTCGCGCTCCATGAGCGGGCGCCGCTCCTGAAAGAAGGCGGGCTTGCACGCGGCGCACACGACCACGTCGAAGAAGTTCCGCCACTGCGGGTACTCCGGCATGGCGCCCTCGAGGAGGTAACGCATCATGGCGTCGGTGTACGGCCACTGCGAGTTGGTGAGGAGGAAGAGCTTCTTTCCGGCGCTGCGGAGCTTGTGGAGCGTGGGCGCGAGCTCGGGGTCCCGGACGACGAAGCGCTCGAGCGCAGGCAAAATGGCCGCCTGGATGGTCCCGTCGTGGTGCGAGCTGTCGATGGACTGGCGCACGTGCTCGAAGAGCTTGCCGTAGTCGATGGCCTCGCCGCGCTTCTCGAAGGCGTCCACGACACCCGCATACACAGACCCCTCACAGAGCGCATACAGCGTATCAATCCAGTGATACCGCGGCGTCGCGGGGCGCACGCGCTTCGAGTGGTAGAGGGACTTCACCTCGTCGCGCGAGAGCTCGCGCAGGCCGTGGTAGGCGCGCGTCACGTTCTTGTGGCGGTCCATCTTCAAGACATGACCGAGCTTCTTGTCGATGAGGAGCCCGCGCACGGGGAAGTCCACGGGGAACGACTGCTGCAGGAGGTCTTCCGGGTAGCCGTGCCGACTCACCAGGCGCTCGACGATGCAGCGCACCGAGAGCTCGTCCATCGCATGCTGGTCGTAGACCGCCAGCGTGTAGTCCATGTCGAACCCCACCCACGCGACCTGCGCCATCTTCAGGTTGCGGTTGCAGAAGACGCGCCGGTGTCGCGGAATGCTGGGCGTGGGCGCGCGGACGAAGCCGTCGTCGAGCGGCAAGAGCAGCTGCATGTCGGCGGGGGTTCGTGCGCTCATGGGGTCTCGAGAGGCTATCGCGTCGGTCTAGCACGCGGGAAGAGAACCCGCCTGTTGGCCCCAAGACGGCAGAGGCGATACGTATGGATGAGGAGGCCACCGCGTGGAGATTCTAGTCCTCA
The DNA here is from genome assembly GCA_903858055.1 of uncultured delta proteobacterium. GTDB lineage: Bacteria > Myxococcota_A > Polyangia > Polyangiales > Polyangiaceae > CAIQDA01. The sequence goes on along the minus strand of CAIOHM010000394.1, from coordinate 761 downwards.
GAACCGGAGACGCGATCGGCGAGCTCATCGAGCGTCGCGGAGAGTTCGCGCGGTGGATTCGTGAAACCGTCGGCGACGACGGGCAGCACACCTGGAGCGAGCTCGACGTGCGTTTTCAGGCGCCCGGCGAGACCCGCGCGGACGCCGTCATCATCACGGGCAGCGCCGCGAGCGTGACGGAGCGTGCGCCTTGGATGATCCGCACCGAAGCGTGGCTCCGTGAGCGCATCGATGAGGGCATGCCCGTGCTCGGCATCTGTTTCGGCCACCAGCTCCTCGCGCAGGCGCTCGGCGGCCGTGTGGTGAAGAACGCGGCGGGGCGCGAGATTGGCACCGTGAAGTGCTCGCGCTGCGACGACGATGATCCCATCTTTCGCGGCCTCCCGCGCGATCTCACGGTCAACGCGACCCACGTCGACACGGTGCACGACCTGCCCGCGGGCGCGCGCCTCCTCGCGTCGACGAAGCTCGAGCGCCACGCGGCCTTCGCGCTGAAGAGCCACGTCTGGGGCGTTCAGTTCCACCCCGAGATCGACGGCGACATCATGCGCGGCTACGTCGACGCGCGCTCGCACGTGCTGCGCAGCGAAGGCATCGACACGGACGCGCTCCGTGCAGCATGCATCGATACGCCGCACGGCGTGCAAATTCTCAAGAACTTCGTGCGTCTCGCCGCGAGCGCGGGCGACGAGTCACCGGCTCACTCGCGTCGCTTCTGCCCTCGGAAGCGACGCGAGCGACCGCTCGCTCGCTACTTCTTC
>CAIOHM010000393.1 GCA_903858055.1 uncultured delta proteobacterium | reverse complement strand
CGTCCGACATCGCCGGCACGTAGGCGCCGCCCGCGGTGCACGAGCCCATGACGACGGCGATTTGCGGAATGCGCTCGGCGGACATGCGCGCCTGGTTGAAGAAGATGCGCCCGAAGTGCTCCCGGTCCGGAAAAACCTCGTCTTGGCGCGGCAGGTTCGCGCCGCCGGAGTCCACGAGGTAGAGGCAGGGGAGGCGGTTTTGCTCGGCGATGGTCTGTGCGCGCAGGTGCTTCTTCACCGTGAGCGGGTAGTAGCTCCCGCCCTTCACGGTGGCGTCGTTGGCGACGATCATGCACTCGACGCCGCTCACGCGGCCAATGCCTGCGACCACGCCTGCCGCCGGCACGTCTTCGCCGTAGACCTCGTGCGCCGCGAGCGGCGACACCTCGAGGAAGGGCGACCCGGGGTCGAGCAAGCGCGCGATGCGCTCGCGGGCCGTGAGTTTTCCGCGGGACTTGTGCCGCGTGACGGCCTCGTGGCCGCCGCCCTCACGGACGCGCGCGTGGACGTCTTCGACCTCGTCGAGGAGCGCACGCATGGCCTTCGCGTTCTCGTGGAACTCGGGCGACTGGGTTTGGATGGAGCTCTGCAGGACGGGCATGGTGGGCCTCAGGTCGATTCTTTGAAGAGCTCGCGGCCGATGAGCATGCGGCGAATCTCGCTCGTGCCCGCGCCGATCTCGTAGAGCTTCGCGTCGCGCAGGAGGCGACCGGTCGGGTACTCGTTGATGTAGCCGTTGCCGCCGAGCGCCTGAATCGCTTGGAGCGCCATTTGCGTGGCTTTTTCCGCGCTGTAGAGCAGGCATCCCGCCGCGTCTTTGCGGTCGATCTCGCCGCGATCGGCCGCCTGCGCGACGGCGTACACGTAGGAGCGCGAGGCGTTGCAGCCGACGTACATGTCCGCGAGCTTGCCCTGCATGAGCTGGAACTCGCCGATGGCCTGGTCGAACTGCTTGCGCTCGTGCACGTACGGCACGACCACGTCGAGGCACGCTTGCATGATGCCGAGCGGGCCGCCCGCGAGCACGAGGCGCTCGTAGTCGAGGCCGCTCATGAGCACGCGCACGCCTTCGCCGACCTTCCCGAGCACGTTCTCCTCCGGCACCTCGCAGTTCTCGAAGACGAGCTCGCAGGTGTTCGAGCCGCGCATGCCGAGCTTGTCGAGCTTCTGCGCCTGCGAGAACCCCTTGAAATCGCGCTCGACGATGAACGCAGTGATGCCGCGCGGGCCCGCGTTGACGTCGGTCTTCGCGTAGATCACGTACGTGCTCGCCTCGGGGCCGTTCGTGATCCACATCTTGTTGCCGTTGAGCACGTAGCGGTCGCCCTTCTTCTCGGCGCGGAGCTTCATGCTGACGACGTCGGAGCCGGCGTTCGGCTCGCTCATCGCGAGGGCGCCCACGTGCTCGCCGCTCACGAGCTTGGGCAGGTACTTGGCGCGCTGTTCGGCGTTTCCGTTGCGGTGAATCTGGTTCACGCAGAGGTTCGAGTGCGCACCGTAGCTGAGACCCACCGCCGCCGAAGCGCGCGAGATCTCTTCGATCGCGATGACGTGCGCGAGGTAGCCGAGGTTCGCGCCGCCGTACTCCTCGCTCACGGTCATGCCGTGGAGACCGAGGTCACCGAGCTTCTTCCACAGGTCCGCGGGGAAGACGTTGGCGTGATCGATCGCGGCGGCGCGCGGGGCGATCTCCTTCTGCGCGAACTTGCTCACGGCCTCGCGGAGCTGGTCGATGGTCTCGTCGTGGCCGAAGCGGAGGGTGCGGTAGCTTGCGATCATCGTTTCTTTCCTGAGGTTCGCGAGGAGTTCGACTTCGTCTTGGGTGCGCGCTTCGATGTGCGCGCGGGGCGAGAGGTGGCGAGGGCTTCGCGGCAGCGGCGCTCCACGTCGTCGAGCTCGAGCTGCATGACGCGGATGTCTTCGAGCTGCTGCGCGAGGATGGCACGCTTCTCGGCGAGCTTGTCGAGGAGCGTCTGGAGCTGGGTGACGTTGCCCTCGGCGGGGTCGTAGAGCTCGATCATCTCTTTGCTCTCGAGGAGCGAGAAGCCGAGGCGCTTGCCGCGCAGAATGAGCTTGATGGTCGTGCGGTCACCGGCGGTGAAGATGCGCGACTGGCCGCGCCGCTCGGGCTTCAAGAGCCCCATGTCCTCGTAGAAGCGGATGGTGCGCGTCGTGATGTCGAACTCGCGCGCGAGCTCGCTGATCGTGAACGTGCGGTCGCTCTTCGGGGCGGGAGGCATCGGTGTCGCAGCGCTAAATGACGTTTACGTTAACGTCAAGCTCACGTTGACGTGAACGTCAATGCTGCGGAAGGCAGGCGACGCTGTCACGGTCCTCGTCCGCTCTGGGCCGAATGACCGCGCGGCTGAGCGCCCGCAGCCTGGCCTGCCCTGCGCCGGCGCGCTACGCGAGGGCCACCATGAAGCGCACCCTGACCCTCGCCCTCGCGACCCTCGCCCTCGGCTCCTTCATCGGCTGCAGCAGCAGCTCGAGCTCCTCCGGCTCCGCTACGGACGCCGGCGTGGTTCGCCCGGACGTTGGAACGAGCGGGCAAGCGGACGTCGGCACGGGTGGCGGCTCCACGGGCGGTGACAACTGCGGCGCGATCGTGGCCTGCGTGAACAACTGCCAGGACCAGAGCTGCGTGGACGACTGCTCGTCGACCGGCTCCGCCGCGGGCAAGAGCCAGTTCGACGCGCTCTTCACCTGCGCGAACACGAAGTGCGCGAGCGCCTCGAGCGACGCGGCCTTCCAGCAGTGCATCCAGGCCGAGTGCGGCGGTGAGCTCGCCGGCTGCGAAGGCCTCGGCGGTGGCGGCGGCGGCGGCGGCGGCGGCGGCGGCACCGGTACGGGCGGCTGCGCGGATCTCGTGCAGTGCCTCAACGGCTGCCAGCAGAGCGACCAGACCTGCATCCAGGGCTGCGCCGGTGCGGCGAGCCAGACCGCGCTCACGAACTACCAGGCCCTCGTGCAGTGCGCGCAGACCAACAACTGCACGAACCCGCAGACCCAGCAGCAGTGCCTCCAGGCGAACTGCAGCGCGCAAGTGAACGCCTGCGTCTCGAACTGAGCGCGCGGATCACGGATTCAGCCAAGAGGCCGTCGGGTTCGCCCGGCGGCCTTTTTCGTGCGCGCTTTGGTACGCTCGCGCGCCATGATCCTCCGCGACCCGGTCCACGGCCTCGTCTCGTTCGAGGCCCCCGAAGCGTGCCTCGTGCCGCGCCTCCTCGACGCGCGGGAGGTCCAGCGCCTGCGGCGCATCCGTCAGCTGGGGCTCACCTCGCTCGCGTTCCCCGGTGCCGAGCACACGCGCTTCGCCCACGCGATCGGCGCAGCCCACGTCATGACGATGCTGCTCGAGCGCCTGCGCGGCATCGAGAGCGCGCTCCCGGTCGAGCATCGCATCACGCCGAGCGAAGCACGCGAGGCGGTCGCGGCGGCGTTCCTCCACGACGTCGGTCACGGGCCCCTCTCGCACCTCTTCGAGGAGAGCGTTCCGGGCCTCCCGAAGCACGAGCACTGGACCAACGCGATCCTCCTCGACCCGAGCACGGACGTGCATCGCATCCTCGAGGCCCAAGGGCAGGGGACCGCGGCACGCGTCGCGGCGCTCGTGCGTGGCGAGCATCGGCTGCCCTACCTGGCCCACTCCGTCTCGGGGCTCTTCGACGTCGACCGCTGCGACTACCTCTTGCGTGACGCCCACGCGACCGGCGTGCGCTACGGCGACTTCGACCTGCCGTGGCTCCTGCGCAGCCTCCTCGTGCACGAAGCGCCCAAGCACGGCCCCGAGCTCGCCATCGACGGCGCCAAGGGGTTGCCCGCGATCGAGGCGTTCCTGATCGCGCGGCTCTTCATGTTCCAGCAGGTGTACCTGCACAAGTCCACGCGCGCGGCCGAATGGATGGTGCGCGCGGTGCTCCGGCGTGCGGTCGAGCTTCACCAAGAGGGGCACACGCCCGAGCACTTCCCGCGCGCGCTCCGCGAGGCCGCCGCGGGGCAAATGCCTTCGCTCGCGGCGTACCTCGATCTCGACGACCCGTGGCTCACCACGGCCATGCACGCGTGGGAGGCCGATCGCGACCCGGTGCTCGCGGAGCTGAGCGCGCGCCTGCGCAGCCGCAAGCTCTTCAAGACGCTCGAGATCTTCGGCGAGGCCGCGCGGCCCGAGTCCGTACCGGAGCTGCTCGCGCGCGCCCAGGGAATCGTGCGGCAGGCCGGCGGCGACCCGCGCTACCACGTGCACGTCGACGAGGCCGTGGTCGTGCCCTTCAACGAAGAGGGCAAGGACCCGATGATGGTCCTCTTCGCGAAGGGCCCGGCTCGTCCGCTGCGCGAGGTGTCGTTCCTCCTCGAGCGCATCGCGGGCGCATCGATTCGGCGTGTGCGCGTCGTCATGGCGCCGGAGCACCGCGACCGCCTCGTGGCGGCGCTTCGGCAGGAAGAAGGCTGAAAGAAGCCTGTCGTGCTAGGGGGAACGAGCCATGGCCCAGACCCCCTCTTTCGACGCGTCCGTCCATGCCTCTCGCCGCGCGCGCGTGCTCGAGGCCCTCGCCGCCGAGGGTGAGCGTGTGGTGGCGCTGCTCCCGAACGCGCGCGTGTTCGCACGCAACCACGACGTCGAGCACCCGTACCGCACGGGGAGCGACTTCGCCTGGCTCACGGGCTTCGACGAGCCCGAGTCCGTGGCCGCGCTCGCGACGAAAGGCGCCCGCTACGAGCTCTTCGTGCGCCCGCGAAACCCCGAGCGCGAGCAGTGGGACGGCCTCCGCGCCGGTCTCGAAGGCGCGAAGGAGCGCTTCGGTGCCGCGAACGCGCGCACGATCGAGAGCTTGGAAGAGGGCCTCGTCGAGCTCCTCTCGGGCGTCGACGTCGTCGCGTGGCCTCTCGGCCGCGACAGCGTCTTCGACACGAAGGTCCTCGCGGCGCTCGCGAAGGTGCGGCTCAAGCAGCGCCTCAAGATTGACGCGCCCACGCGCTTCGTCGACCTCGCCGCCGTGCTCCACCCGATGCGCTGGAAGAAGGACGCGCACGAGGTCGCGCTCATGCGTCGCGCCGCGGAAATCACGGCAGAAGCACACGTCGCGGCCATGAAGACCGCGGCCCCGGGGCTCTCGGAGTTCCACCTCGAGGCGGCGCTCGCGAACGCGTTTCGTCGCGGTGGCTCGCGCCGTGACGCCTACGAGCCCATCGTCGCTTCGGGCGCGAACGCGACCATCCTCCACTACCGCGAGAACGATCGCCGCCTCGAAGAGGGCGACCTCGTGCTCATCGACGCGGGCTGCGAGCTCGACTTCTACGCCTCCGACGTGACGCGCACGTTCCCCGTGAGCGCCGCGTTCACGGCCGCGCAAGCCGCCATCTACGACCTCGTCCTCGCCGCACAAAAAGCAGCGTTCGAGGCCGTGAAGCCTGGCGCGACGCTCGACGAGGTCCACGACGCGAGCCTGCGCGTGATCGCCGCCGGCCTCCTCGACCTCGGCATCGTGCAAGGCACGGTGGAGGAGGTCTTGGCGAAGGAGCTCCACAAGCCCTTCACCGTGCATCGCACGAGCCACTGGCTCGGCATGGACGTCCACGACTGCGGCACGTACTACCGCCGCGGCGAAGCGGTGAAGCTCGAGCCCGGCTGCGTGCTCACCGTCGAGCCGGGCCTCTACTTCATGGCGAACGACACGCGCGTCGCGGAGCAGTGGCGCGGCATCGGCGTGCGAATCGAAGACGATTTGCTGGTGACGGACCACGGCTACGAGAACCTCACCGCGGCCATCCCCAAGGAGCGCCGTGAGATCGAGGCCCTGCGCCAAGGGAGCTCCGCGGCGCGTTGACCTTCGACGAGGCGGTCTCGCGGTTCCTCGAGGCGCTGCGTTCGGAGCGCCGTGCGAGCGCGCATACGCAAGACGCGTACGCGCGTGATCTGCGCTCGCTCGGGAGCTGGCTCCGCGATCACGACGAAGACGCGGCCGAGGCCATCGAGACCGTGGACGTGGCGCACCTGCGCAAGTGGCTCGTGGACCACGCGCGCGTGCACGCCTCGGCCTCGGTGGCGCGCGCGGTCGCGACCGTTCGTAGCTGTTTTCGCTGGCTTCGGCGCCGTCAGCTCCTCGCACGCGACCCGGCCGAGCCCCTCAAGGCGCCGCGCGTGCGGCGGCCGTTGCCCACGGTGCTGAGCGTGGACGCGGCGAAGATCGTGGTTGAAGAGCCCCACGCGCGCGAGAGCGCGAAGCCCGCCGCCGTCGCCCGCGATCGCGCGATGCTCGAAGTGCTCTACGGTTCGGGGCTCCGCCTCTCGGAGCTCGTGGGGCTCGACCTCCCGGCGCTCGATCTTGCTCGCGCGCGCGCCGAGGTGCTCGGCAAGGGTGGCAAGACGCGCATCGTGCCGCTCGGCCCCCTCGCGGTGGAGGCGCTTCGGGCCTATTTTTCCGTACGCCACGAGCTCGCAGGTCCCGGCGGCTGGGTCGACGGCAAGGCCGTGTTCCTGGGCAAGGCGGGCCGTCGCATCGCCCACCGTACCGTGCAGCGCGTGGTTCAGCGCACGGGCAGTGAGCGTGCCGGCCGCGCGGATCTTCACCCGCACGCGCTCCGCCACAGCTGCGCCACGCACATGCTCGAAGGCGGCGCCGACCTGCGCGCCATCCAAGAGCTCCTCGGCCACGCGTCGCTCTCGACCACGCAGCGGTACACGCACGTCTCGATGACCCAGCTCCTCAAGGCCTACGACGGCGCGCACCCGCTCGCGAAGAAGAGGTCTTCGCCGTGAAATTCCTGCTTCGTACGATCGATCGCCTCGTGGCGGGGGCCCTCGCCGGGGCCTTCGCGGCCTTCGCGCACGCGCTCCTCGTCGCGGCGCTCGTGACGACCGCGCAGAGCTCCCTCCGCGAGCGCCTCGTCCTCGTGCTCGCGCCGGAGCTCCCGCTGGCGGCGCTCGTGGGCCTCCTCGTGGCCGCCGCTTCCGTCGCGTTCGAGCCGGGCATCCCCGCCGATCCGCTCGAGGGTCTCCGTGAGCTTGGCCGCGCCCCCATGCTCCAGCGCACGCGCCTCGCGGCGCTCGTTCCTCTCGCCGTGGTCGCCGGGTTTCTGTGGTTCGTGGCGACAGCGAACGTCGCGCGCGTCGGTCTTTCGCTGGAGCCCACGCTGCTGGCGGGTCGGCGCATCGCATGGGCGGCGGCGGTCCTCGCGCTCCTCGCCGTGCTCGCGGTCCTCGCGCTCGTGGGGCCGCTGCGCTCCTACCTCGCGGCGTGCGCGTCGCGTGCGCCGTCGCTCGTCGACCCGGTGCGGACCGGCGGCGCGGCGGCTGTTGCCGTCGCGCTCGTGGCCTCGCTCTCGGCGAAGCTCGGCGGGCCGGGCGGCGAGGCGTTTGGGGCCTTCGGCGTGCTGGGTGTGTTCACGCGCCCTGAGCTCGACCTCTCGCCCGTGGGCTACCTCGCGTGCGTCGTCGCCGTCGCGTACGGAGCAGGCGTGGTTTTGGGGAGGAGAATCCCTGGGTTCGCAGCTCGCAGCGCCGCGCTCTTGGTGCTCGGTGGCCTCCTGCTCGTGGCCGCGCGTGCGGAGCTGACGTTCGCGCGGCGCGGGTCGCTCGCGGCCGCGCTCGCTACGGGGTCGATGCCCTTCCGGCTCCAGCTCGCCGTCGCGCGCCGCGTGTTCGACCGCGATCACGACGGGGCCTCGTCGCGCTTCGGCGGTGGCGATTGCAACGACGCGAACGCGGCCATCGGCCCCGAAGCGATCGACGTTCCGGGCAACGGCGTCGACGAGGACTGCTCGGGAAAAGACGCGCCCGTGGCCGGCGCGCGGCGCTCGAACGGTGCCGAGCCTGTCGCGGAAGTGCCCGAAATTCCTGTGAGCGCGAGGCCGTGGGGCGCGGAGGTCAACGTGCTCGTCATCACGATCGACACGCTGCGCTTCGACGAGTCCACGCCGCCGGCGGGCCCCTCCGCCACGCCGAACCTCGACGCGCTCGCCGCGCGAGGGGCGCGCTTCACGCGCGCGTACTCCCTTGCATCCTACACGGGAAAGAGCATCGGCCCGATGATGATCGGCCGCTACCCGAGCGAGACCGACCGCGACGGCGGCCACTTCAACCGCTACGGGCGCGGCAACCTCATGGTCGCCGAGCGCCTGAAAAAGCAAGGGTTCCGCACGCTCGGCGCGGCGGCCATGAACTACTTCAGCTTGCGCTCGGGCCTCGCGCGCGGCTTCGACGTGTGGGACCTCTCCGCGCGCCCCAAGCACGAAGAGGGCGGCGCGGGCTCCGACCAAGACACGAGCGTGACGAGCCCGGCGATCACCGACGCCGCCATCCGCATGCTGCGCAAGCAAGGCGACCCGCAGCGCGGCAACTTCGTCTGGCTCCACTACACCGACCCGCACGCGCAGTACGTCGAGCATGAGGGAGCGCCCGATTTTCTTGGAAATCGCCGCGGCGGGAGCGCGCTCGCCCGCGCACGCTACGACGCCGAGGTGTGGGCGACGGACCGCGAGGTCGGGAGGCTCCTGCAGGCGCTCGAGAAGTTCCCGTCGAAGCGCCCGTGGGTCGTCATCGTCACCTCGGACCACGGGGAGGCGTTCAACGACCACGGCATGAGCTGGCACGGCATGGAGGTGTGGGAGTCGCTCGTGCGCGTCCCGCTCATCATCGCAGCGCCGCACATGAAGCCGCAGGTCATCGATCGGAAGCGCAGCCACGTGGACCTCGTGCCGACGATCCTCGACCTCGCGGGCGGCCTCGCGGACTTCGATGGTCCTGGAAAAAGCCTCGTCGCCGACATGCTCGACGGAGCTGGTGCCCCCGAGCGCGACGTGCTCGTCGACATGCCCACGGGCCCCTACACGCAGAAGCGGCGCGCGCTCCTCTACGGCCCCTCGCCGGGCAAGAAGATCATCGCGTACCCCGGCAAGCGCTTCCAGCTCTTCGACCTCGCGCAAGACCCGGGCGAGCTGAACGACCTCTCGGAAGACCCGACCCTCTTCGACGAAGCCCGCGCGCGCCTCGAGGCCTTCGAGGCCGAGCTGCGCGAGCTTCCGCCGACCTCCGACCCCACGCAGCCCTGAGCGAGCGCGGCCCGCGCTTTTCGCGGCGTTTTGGTGTAGTTTTCTCCCCATGGGCATCTCGTTGCGCGAACTCGCGCTCTCGGTCGCGGCGCTCGCCGTGCTCCTCGTGGCGGTCTCGGCGCTCGTGCGCCGCTTCGCCCCCGAGCGCGTCGTCCACCTGCGCAAGCCCTCGGGGCTCTTCGCGACCTTCGCGCTCATGGCGGTGCTCTTCGTCGGGGCCCACGCGCTCGAGCTCTCGGCGGCGGCACGCTGGCTCGCGGTGTGCGTGCGTGTGACGGGCGGCCTCGCGGCGGTGAGCCTCGGGGCCCTCGCGATCCTCGACGTGCTCGCGCGCGTGCTCGGTCGCCTCGTCCCGAGCATCGTGATCGACCTGGTTTCCGCCGCCGGTTACGTCCTCGTCGTGGGGGTCGCGCTCGCGGAGAGCGGCCTCAACCCCACGTCGGCCATCGCGGGCACCACCGTCGTCGCGGCGGTCCTCACGGTCTCGCTGCAGAGCACGCTCGGCAACGTCGTGGGCGGCGTCGCGCTCCAGATCGACGGCTCGGTGCACGTGGGCGACTGGGTGCAGCTCGAGAGCGGCCGCGTGGGCTGCGTCTCGGCCGTGCGCTGGCGCCACGTCGTGCTCGACACGCGGGACGGCGACGCGATCGTCGTGCCCAACAGCCTGCTGCTCGCCCAGCCCTTCACGGTGCTGGCGCGCCGCAACGGCGGGCTGCACCCGCACCGCCAAACCGTGTTCTTTCGCGTGGATTTTCGCTTCGATCCCGCCCACGTCTGCGCGGTCGTCGAGCAAGCCATGCGCGCCGGTCCCATCCGCGACGTGGCGAGCGACCCGCTCCCCCACTGCGTGTGCCTCGAGCTCGCGCGCGTCGACGAGGGCAGCGCGCTCTACGCCGTGCGCTACTTCCTCCAAGACCTCTGGCGCGACGCGCCGGTCGACTCCGACATCCGCGCGCGCATCCATGCCGCGCTCGATCGCGCGCACATCCCGTTCGCGGTGCCCGTGGTCACGAACCTCAACACGGCGGCTCCGACCGCCGCCTCGCGTCGGGAATCGCTGCTCGCACGCGCCTACGAGGCGGTGCGCGACCTCCCCCTCTTCGCCTCGCTCAGCGACGACGAGTGCCGCACGCTCGCCAAGAGCGTCGCGTACTCACCGTTCGCGCCGGGCGAGCTCATCACGCGCCAGGGCAGCGTGGCGCATCACCTCTACCTCGTGACCTCGGGGGTCGTGGAGGTGCGGTCCCAGCAAGACGGCAAGGAGAGCCAGAGCTGGGAAATCGCAGCTCCTGGCTTCTTTGGCGAGATGGGCCTGCTCACGGGCGAGGCGCGCCGCGCGAGCGTCTTCGCAAAGGTGCCCGTCGCGTGCTTCAAGCTCGAGCGGCACGGGCTCGAAGAGGTCCTCCGACGTCGTCCCGAGGTCGCGTTCGAGCTCGG
>CAIOHM010000392.1 GCA_903858055.1 uncultured delta proteobacterium | reverse complement strand
TTCAGGAACTCGCCGTCACCGCGGAGCTGGGGCGTCGCGTGCTGATCGTGGTCCTCGACAACCAGCGCCTCGGGATCGTGAGCCAGTTTCAGAAGCTCAACTGGGGAGACGACCCGACCTGCGGCGTGCGACCGAATCCCGACTTTGCCGCAATCGCGCGCGGATTTGGCCTGAACGCAGCGACCGTCGCAACCGAGCGCGAACTCACCGAGGCCCTCCCGGCTGCCCTTGCCTCGACCGGGCCCTTCCTCCTTCACGCGCGAATCCATCAAGACGAAGACGTGGTGCCCATGCTGCTTGCGGGCCAGACCATGGACGCGATGTGGCCATGACGGCGCGAACCTGTCTCGTGACTGGCGCGAGCCGAGGGCTCGGGTACGCGATGGCCACGGCGTTGCTCGAGGCAGGCCATCGCGTCGTGGGGACATGGTGCTCGGGGGTCGGTGGTCTCGAAGGGCTCACACAGCGTTTTCCGGAGACGGCGCTCGCGCTCCAACTCAACCAACGAAACGCGGAGCAGGTGGGCGACGTCATCGAGGCGACGACCTCCCGCTTCGGCCCCGTCGAAGTGCTCGTCAACAACGCGGCCATCGCGGACGAACGGCCGTTCGAAGCATTGGATGACGACGCCTGGCTGACCATGGTCGACACGAACCTCCTCGGTCCGGTGCGCCTCGCGCGCCGTGTGATCGGGTCGATGCAATCTGCACGTTGGGGAAGAATCGTGAACGTGGCATCGATCGGTGGGCAGTGGGGCGGAATGCGCCAAGTGCACTACGCAGCCTCGAAAGCCGCTCTCATCAATTTCACGCGATCGCTCGCCAAGCTTTACGCGGCCGAGGGCATCGTGCCGATTGCCTTGTGCCCTGGGCTCTTCGCGACCGACATGACGCAAGGTGAGCTCGCATCGCCCGCCGGGCGTGCGAAGGTCGCTGCGATTCCCGCCGCGCGACTTGGCGAGGGTGCCGAACTTGGTGCCATGCTGGTTTCGCTCACGGGCCCCGCAGGCGACTACCTCGCGGGCCAGACGATCAACCTCAACGGCGGTATGTATTTTCAAACCTGAGGCGCCATGCAGAAGACGCTCGTGATCATCGGCGGTGGCGCAGAGCAGGAGTCCGCATACCGCCTGGCGCGTGCCGCAGGGCATCGTGTCGTGTGCACGGACGGCTCGGACTCCGCCGCATGCCGATCGCTCGCCGATGACTTCTTGCTCGCCTCGACCCGCGACGCCGCCGAGACGGTTCAGGCGCTCGAGGGTTACGTTGCAGGCGGGAACCGCGTCGACGGCGTCATGACCATCGCGAACGACGTGCCGCTCACGGTCGCGACGGTCGCCGAGCATTTCGGGCTGCCGGGGCACCGCGTCGCGAGTGCGCGCCTTGCGGCGGACAAAGTCCTCATGAAGGACGCGTTCCGCGACGCGGGCGTCGCGTGTCCCGGCTACTGGACCGTCGCCTCGCTCGAAGAACTCCGCGCGGTCGTCGCGCGCGAGGAGTTCGTCGATTTCGTGCTCAAGCCCATCGACGGACGCGGCGCGCGCGGGGTGCTCATTCTGCGACGCGACGACGACCTCGCGTGGGCGTGGGGCGAGTCTTCGAGCTGGAGCACCCGGCCGACTCTCCTCGTCGAGCGCTTCGTCCCGGGACTTCAGATTTCATCCGAATCGTTTTTGCTGAACGGCGTGGCGCACACGCCGGCGCTCGCCGAGCGAAACTACGACCGCCTCGAGCAGTTTCGCCCCTTCGCCATCGAAGACGGCGGCACGATCCCCGCTCCCGTCACGGAAGACCTCCGCCGTCGCATCGACCGCCTCATCGAAGAGGGAGCGGCGGCGCTCGGCGTACGCGATGGCATCGTGAAGGGGGACCTCGTGGTCGGACCCGACGGTGCGCCGATGATCATCGAGCTCGCGCTTCGCCTGTCGGGCGGGTGGTTTGCGAGCGATCAAATCGTGGCCGCGACCGGCGTGAACCTGGTCGAGGCCGTGATGCGCCAAGCGCTCGGGGAGACGGTTCCCGCCGCGTCGCTGGCCCCAACACGTGATGCGGCGACGGCGATTCGCTATTGGTTCCCGCCGCCGGGCCGCATCGC
>CAIOHM010000391.1 GCA_903858055.1 uncultured delta proteobacterium | reverse complement strand
TTCATGCTGCGCAGCAGGCGGCCGCTGCCCTCGGAGAGGGTGAAGCGCTTCGCGTAGGTCGTGTCGATGCGGGTCGCCTTGCCGAAGCCACCGAACACGCCGAACGCGTTGATGGCAACGAGGACGCCGGCCGTGATGCCGATGAGGGCGCCGCTCTCGAGGGAGGCTCGTGCTTTCTTTTCCATGATCAAGCTCGCAATCGTCTCAGAGGGAGGAGGCCGTCACTTCCACTTGCGGCTCTCGAGAGAGCGGAACGCGAAGAGGAGGGCCAGGATGGAGACCGACGCGAAGTAGACGATCGCGCGCAGGTCGATGAGGCCGCGCGCGAAGGGCGCGTAGCGGGTCTGGAACGACACGAAGGAGATGATGTCGCCGAGGGGTCCCTTGAAGAACTCGACGACGCCGCCGACGATGTGCAGGAAGATGAGCGTGAGCGCCGTGAAGAAGAACGCGACGATCTGCGAGTCGCTCACGGCGGAGAACGCGAGGCCGACGCCGATGCCTGCGGCGGCGAGGAGCATCGTGCCGAGGTAGCCGCTGAAGACGGGGCCCCAGTCGAGGGCGCCGAGGTGCCACGGGAACACGAAGAGCGCGATCGGGTAGACGAGCGTCGCGAGGAGCAGCACGCCGACGAGGCCGAGCGCCGCCACGTACTTGCCGAGGATCACGTCTGCGTCGGTGACGGGCATCGTGATGAGGAGCTCGAGCGTGCCCGTGCGCTTCTCTTCGGCGAGGGCGCGCATGGTCACGAGCGGAAGGACCATGGTCGAGAGCGCCCACGGGAGGAACTCGAACATGCGGCTCACGGAGGCGCGGTCGATCTGCCAGAAGCCGCCTTGCTGCATGAGGAAGAACCACACGCCGAGGCCCAGCATGGTGCCGCCGACGACCACGTAGGCCACCAGCGAGTCGAAGTAGGAACGAAGCTCGCGCTTCGCGATGGTGAGAACCTTGCTCATCTTGGATTCCTCGAAAATCAGGCGGCGGAAAGTTCGCGGTTCTTGCGCTCGTCGCCGAGGGTGAGGTCACGGAACACGTCTTCGAGGGCCTGCGCTTCGCGCGAGAGCTCGAGGAGGAGCCACCCCTTCGCCACCGCGAGGCGGAAGAGGTCGGCGCGGAGGTCGGCGTCTTGCGCGCTCGTGACGTCGAAGCGGAAGCTGTTCTCGGCCGGGAGCGCGTTCACGCTGGTGGCGCCGTTGACGCCCGCGAGCGCCGCCTTCACTTCCGCCTCGCTGACGGACTGACCGCTGAGGCTCTGCGCGCCCACCGTGAGGGTGGTGCGCACGGCGCCGCTCTTGGCGCGAATGTCCGCGAGCGCGCCGTCGGCGACGACGCGGCCGCGCGAGACGATGATCGCGCGCGCGCAGGCGGCCTCGACCTCGTTGAGGTTGTGGGTCGAGAGGAGCACGGTGCGCTCTTGGCCGATGCGCTTCAGGTACTCGAGGAACTCGGTCTTCTCGTTCGGGTCGAGGTCGCTGGTCGGCTCGTCGAGGATGAGGATCGGCGGGTCGTGGATGAGCGCCTGCGCGAGGCCCACGCGCTGGCGGTAGCCGTGCGAGAGCTCACCGATGCCCTTGCCGAGCACCTGCGCGAGGCCGCACACCTCGACGACGCTGCGCGCGCGCTTCTTGAAGGTGCTCTCGTCGAGCTCGCGGATCTCGGCAGCGAAGCGGAGGTACTCGAGCACGCTCATGTCGAGGTAGAGCGGCGCGCGCTGCGGCAGGTAGCCGAGCGACTGGCGCACGCCGAGCGAGTCTTCGAAGACGTCCTTGCCGTTGACCTTCGCCGTGCCGCCCGTGGCCGCGAGGTAGCAGGTCAGGATGCGCATGGTCGTCGACTTGCCTGCGCCGTTCGGGCCGAGGAAGCCCACGATTTCGCCGCGTCGAACTTCGAAGGAGATGCGGTCGACCGCCTTGAAGGAGCCGTAGCTCTTCGCGAGGTCTTGGGTCTGGATCATCACGTCGCTGGACATCGCTTCTTCTCACCGTGGGCGAGGGCGCTTTGGCGCTCGACCGGTTTGGCGGCACGTGGCTTCGAGAAAACCCCCGGAACCCCAGTGCGCGCCGGCTTTCTCCCCGAAAGGACCCTCCGGTGTCAACCTTCGGGCACGTTCGGCGGAAGACGGCATGGAGCTGCGTCTCGCGCGGGGGAACGCGCGGGCCTCGCGGGTCATTCCCGCCGGTCAGTCGTTTTTCGGGCACGGCTCGCGGTGCAGGACGAACTCGCGCTGCACGGTGCCGTGAGCGTCGAATTGTCCGGGATTCGCCGTGCGGGCGCGGATGATTGCAGATTGCAGGCGGAGCGCGAACGCCGTCGTCGCGGCCCCCTCCATGCGCACGGCTGTGCCGAGGAAGGCTCCCACGTCGCTGCCGAGGTCCTCCCACCAGGAGCCGGAGGGCGGGATCTCGGGGCTGCCCACGGGGCGAACGGTCACGCGGTCGAGGCAGCGCGCGCGGGAACCCTCGAGGTCGTCCGGCAGTCCCAAGAGCACGGGGTGTTGCGCCGGCGCGAGCGCCGCCTCGAGGTCCACCGGACCGCGCACGAAGACGCGCGTCGCTTGTTTGATCCCTTGCTCGCGCCCGCGGAAGAGAGGCTCGATGTCGGTGCAGTCTGCACCGATACACGCGAGCGCCACGGGCCCGGGCTCCGCCGCGAGGAGGGCCTTCGCCGCGGCGGCAGGGTCGAGGCCAACGCTGAAGAGGCGCGCCCCACTGGGGGTGTCGGGCGGGGGAGCGGCGGCGCTCACGACAGCGATCTGCCGTGGTGCAGCAAATGCCAAGAGTGCGGCGACCTCGGGTGTCGTGAAGGCGCCGACGAGCACGTCGATGCCCACGCCGCGACCGAGCCTTCGCTCGAGCGTGTCGTCGGGTTCGAGGAAGAGCGTCTCGACCACGAGCTCCGACGCGAGAGCGGACGTTTGGCGGGAGAGCCCGTCGGCGAAGGCGAGCGCGTGGCGGAGCTTCGCTTCGTCGCCGAGGGGTACGACGACGACGGCGCGCGCGCGGGCGTCGGTGCCGCGGCGACCGAGTTCGGCGGCGAGGAGGCGGAGCGCGTCGATCGTGCCCGACCGCAGGCGCGACGAGAGCGACGGGTTTTCGAGGAGCCACTGCGCCGAACGCGGGCGGCGCTCGCGAAGCACGGCGCTCGCGGTGCGATCGACCAGGTAGGTAAGCCACACCGGCGAGATCGGTTCGGGCCGCGGGCGCCCGGAGCGCACACGCAGGTAGGTCTCGATCGCCACGTCGTCGAAGCCCTCGGCGATGCGGCGCGCCTCCGCGAGCAGCGGCGAGTCGTCGCGGAGACTCGCGACCCA
>CAIOHM010000390.1 GCA_903858055.1 uncultured delta proteobacterium | reverse complement strand
TGCTCGGGGTTGCCGCTGAAGACGACCTTCGAGGCGAAGGTGCCCGTGAGGACGCCCGCTTGGACGCCGAAGCGGAAGCGCTCGTTCTTCCACGCGAGCGTGAAGGCGGGGAGCGCGAGAGCGGAGCCGTCGAGCGTGACGAGCAAGAAGCGCGAGCCCGAGGGGCGCCCGAGGTCGTCCGTGAGCGGGTAGCTCGAAATCGCGGTGTAGGGCGCGACCACGGAAAACGCCGCGACCCAGCTCGCTTTGGCGTCGAGCGGGAAGCTCACCGCGAGCGTCGGGATCGGCAAGAACGGCGTCGTGCCTTTCACCGTTCCGTGGCGGTAGACGCTCTCGGTGCCGTCGCTCTGGCGCGCGAGGGTCTCGCGCGAGAAGGTGCTCGAGTAGGCGAGCCACGAGGCGTCGAAGAGGAACTCGCGCGGGCTCTCGGCGACGCCCGCGGGGTTGTACCAAACGGCCCCGAGGTCGTCCGCTCCGGCCACGAACGCACCGCCACGCGCGAGGGGACGCACGCCGCGGTCGGTGAAGTAGAGGCCCGCGGCTCCTGCGATTTCTGGCACGAGGAGCGCGGCGAGCGCGAGGGTCGAGAGGCGGCGCATCAGCGGAGACCCTTCGTGACGATGGCGTAGAACTGCTCGAGGCCGCGCTTCGGGTTCGTCAGGAAGTCGAGCACCTCGGAGGAGAGCTTCCCGTAGTCGGGCGCGTCGAGCGGATCACGGCGGCTCGCGTCGAGGCGGTTCACGTCGGCGACGACGTCCGCGATGACCTCGAACGGCGTGCGGTCTTGCGAGCCGTCGGCGCGCTTCATCGGCGTGACGAGGCGCTCGAGGATCCCGCTGGCGAGGTCGAGCGGGTCCATCTCACGCGCGCAAATCTCCTTCTCGTTCTCGTCGTAGACGCGCGCGGCCATGCGCCGCAAGAGCGCGAGCTGCCCGTCCGTGACGCTCGCGAGGACTACCTGGTCGTTCGCGTCGCGAAGCGTGGGCGCCGCAGCGAAGGCGGCCACGTGCAAGAGCGGCACGAGGTTCGCGTCGTCGCCGAGCACCTGCGCGAAGTCCGCCACGCCGGCGAGCATGCTCGCGAGGGCGTCGTGGGGCGACGTCGGGTCGAGCAGGTAGCGCACGAGGGAGTCGAGCTCGTTCTTCGCGGCGGCGTCGCTGCGGACCACTTCGCCCACGTCGAGGAGCGAGGCAGCGAGCGGGCTCGTCAGGAGATCTTCGACCTTTTTGGGCATCTCGGTCTTGGCCCAGGTGCAGAGCGGCGCGGGGCTCGTGCCCGTGCTTGCCGGTGGGCAGTGCGCCGCGAGCTGTTCGCGGAGGAGCGCCACGAGCCGCGGTCCCGCCACCGGGAGGAGCTGCGACTCGAAGGCAGTGGCGGCGCCGGTGCCCGTGGTCTTGAAGGCCGTGTCGGCGAAGATCGATCGTGCGCGGCGCCAACCCTCGAGGCGCTTCGGGTCGCCCGAGGCCGCGAAGGCGGCGTCGAAGCCCTTGAGCGCGTCTACGATCAGATCGAGCGGCGTGACCTGACGCGTGCGTGTTCCGTCATTTCGCAAGGCTTTGTCGTTTCCGTCGCGGTACGTCACGCCGAGCGCCTTCGCGCGCACGGGGCTCGCGAGCGCACGGAGCGCCTGCGCGAGGACCGCGGTGCCGGTCTTGGTCACGGTCTTGCCGGGCTTGCACTGGCGCGTCGTCGCGTCGTACTCGGTGCAGCGCGCGATGCTCGTCGCCTTCGCGGCCTTCTGGAGCTCCACGAGTGCAGGCAGCGTGTCGCCGTTCAAGATCTCGATGAGGAGCGGCTCGTAGCTCGAGATGCCGTCGCCGGTGCACGTGGCTCCCGTCGGGCGATCGAGGAGGCACTCGGCGGTTCCCGTGGTCGAAGCTGCGGCGGCGCTCGTTTGCCAGTGCTTGTGCATGACCTCGAGGAGATCGAGGAAGCGCTCCTGGCGGCGCTCCTGCACGAAGCCCGAGAGGAGCGGGCGCATGGACCCAAAGAATCCGAAGCGCTCCCAAACGAAGATCGTGTTCGGGTCGCGGTTGCGAATGAGGTCCGGCACGTCGCAGTTGCGGAGGTTGCGCACGCGGCCGTCGCTCGCGGCGTCGGGCGCCGAGGGGAGGGGATCGGTGATCGTGCGCGCCGGGCAGACCGAAGTTCCGAAGCCGTTGTCGCCGATGAGGTCGCGCATGAAGCGCTGCGTGCGTGCGTTTTGGCTGTCGTTCGGCGTATCGAAGAAGACGAGGCGATCGAGGAACTTCGGCGTCGGCCTGAGCGTGCGCTCGGAGGAGTCGTTCGCGAGCACCGTCACGCCGTCGGCTCCGAAGAAGCCCTCGATGTTCGAGAGCTTGGTCATGAGGTTCACGTTCGCAGCGCCGAGGCCAGCGACGAGCCCGTCGCGGAGCGTGTTGTCGCGGAGGTACATCTCGGCCTTGCCGACCATGGCGTCGACGTAGAACTTCGCCATGTTCTCGATCTTGAAGACCTCGCACTCCTTGTAGGTTCCAAAGACCGGCAGCGTGACGTTGAAGAATTGCACCGCGCCGAGCGTGCCCGAGGGCACGAAAATCGAGGCGCCGGCTTTGTTGCAGGCCGTCACGTTGTTCGTGTCGTGAATGAGCTGCAAGAAGCGCTGGAAGCTCGAGCGGTTCGTGCCCGTGTCGGCCTTCGTGCGGTCGACGTCGTTCCGCATCTCGATGACGCGGCTCTCGGTGACGTTGTACGCCTGGCCGTTGATGTTCGCGCGGTCGTACGAGAGCTCGTCGCGGTACCGCATGTAGTTTGCATAGATGCCGCCGAGCTTTGCGGACTCGTTGTCGGTGAGCGCGTCGATCATCTTCTCCGGGAGAAGATCTTGGCGGCCGTCCGTGGGCGCGACGATGTTCGTCACGACATCGAGGAGCTCGTCCCAAAAGAGCGAGTTTTCGGGGAGTTTCGCCTCCGGGTGCTTGGCCACGGCCTCTCGCGCGTCGAGGAGCGCCTTCGCCACGCGGGCGACGGCGTTCGGGTTCTTCGCGAGCAGGCTCTGCGTGAGGTGGAGCACGTCGTCGGCGCTCTCGTCGCCGAGCACGAACGTGAGCGCGTGCACGAGATCGAGGAGCGGGCTCTTCGCCGGGTCGATGCTGTCGTAGGTGAGCCGGACGGGCGCCGTCGTGAGGTCGGCGGGCGGGGCTTCGCCGGGGTGGGTCTTCGCCCAGTCTTTCGCGAGCTGCGGGTCCGCGGCGTAGGTCTTGGTCTTCTTCACGCGCGCGCCGGCGAGGACTTTTGCCCCTCCGAGCGCGTCCCAGAGCGCGGTGGACTTGCCCGCCTCGGGCTCGGCGACGAGGGGCCGAATCGTCGCGATGACCTCGGCCGCGAGCGTGTGGCGCGTGTCGACGTACGCGTAGACGAGCGCGCCACCCGGAGCCGTCAGCGGGCGCATGTACGTGTCGACGGCGCGGTCCGAGGGCTTGCTCACGTAGAAGGGCTGCGGCGCAGGCTTGCCGTCGCTCGTGACGAAGGCCCCCTTGGCGTCGACGTCGGGGAGGGCGTCGCCGTCGCGGTCGACGAAGGGGGCGGCCACGGGGCCTGCGAGCTTCACGAAGCCGCGCGAATCACGGGCCGCGATGAAGCTCGAGGTGGTGCCGCCGAGGCGCGTGTCTTCGAAGAGCACGAGCTCGCGCAAGAGTTCGCTCTTGGTGCGGGGGCGGCTCAGCACCTGGCGCTCGGAGCTCGTGTCGCTCGTGGCGACGAGCTTGGGCTCGGGCGCCTCCGCCGTGGCCGTGCGCAGCTCTTGATAGAGCGCGTTCATCGAGGCGGTGAGCGTGCCGAAGGCCTTGCCCGCGGGGTAGAGCACGGTGCCGTCGCGGAGCTTCACCTCCGGCGAGAACAGCGAGAGCCCTGCGTTCGCGAGCGCACGCAAGCGCGGGTACGCCGCGACCGGGCGCGCGACGCCCACGGCGGTCGCGATGGGTCGGTACTGGCTGCGACCCTGAATGCGGGCGAACACGTCGTGCGCGTCGCTCGCATCCACGAGGCCCTCGAAGACGCGCGCGAGCGAACGCGTGCCTTGCGGGAGCGTGCCGTCGTCGTACATGGGCACGATCCGCGAGAGGAAGTCCTCGAGCGCGTCGCCGAGGCGCACCGTGGAGCCGCTCGCGGGCACGTCGCAGCTCTTGGTCGGGTCGGCGTTCGCGAGGTCTTTCGCAATGACCTGCAATTCCCCGGGGAAGATCGCGTCGAAGGCGCGAATGAGCTCGGTGCGGTGGCGGAAGAGCGCCTCGATGCGCGCCACCATGAGGCGGCGGTGCTCGGTCTGATCGGCGAGGCTCACGGAGGCGCCGTCGAGGTTCTTCGCCCCATCGACGAGCTCGGGGAGCACGCTCGAGTCGGTCTTCACGGTGTCGGCGAAGTCGCCGTTCGGCATGCGGTGGCAGCCGTCGACGAAGGAGAGCCCGTACAGATCCTCGGGAAGCGCCTGCGCGCCGATGCGATCGCAGAGAACGCCGTACAGCTCCTCGCCGATCGTTCCGCGACCCGGCCGCTCGAGCGGGGCTTCGCCTCCCGCGCAACCGAGGGCCAACGTCGAAAGAAGACCAAAAGCAAGCGCAGTGCGCGGTGCCGCCATGGAAAACGCTCCTCCGGCTCACCCCTTACCATTGGGTAGGTCCACCGCACGACGGAAAGAGCCTGCAAGGGAAGAACCAAGCGCCGCCCATCGCGCCTCCGCGTCGCCACGCTCGCCCGCCGAATCGATCCCAATCGTTTCCCCTCCCACCCGCTCCCTCTTTTCCCTCTCTTTTCTCTCTCCTTTCTCTCCTCTCTCCTTTCTCTCCTCTCTCCCCAAGCGAAGCGAGCCCGGCCGCGGTTCTCTTCGAATCGTGTCCGAGGCGACGTGCGGGTGGAGCGGCGCCGGAGCGAGCGGCGGCGGAGGCTGGCGGGGC
>CAIOHM010000389.1 GCA_903858055.1 uncultured delta proteobacterium | reverse complement strand
CCGAGCTCGAGGCCCCACGGAAAGCGACCGACGGAGCCTTGGGCATCGAGTGCAATCTGCACGTAACGGTCGTGCACGGCGCGCAGCGGGAGCTGACCTGAGGCGAGGTCCTGCTCGAGCCGCAGGGCCGCCGCCGCGGAGCCCGTGGTGAGCGCGGAGACGAGCGCTTCGCTTGCGCGGAAGGTGGGCAAGCGGCTGCGTGCGAGCGCCGCGGTGAACGAGAGGTCCGCGGCGGCGGTGTGCAGCGTCGTGCGCGCGCCGAGCTCGCCGTCGAGCGGGTTTGCGTCGACGCCGTTCGCACGCGCGAGCGGCTCGGTGATGCGGGAGAGAGTCCCTGCGTCGAAGGCGCGCGCGAGCGGACCGAGGGAGGCGCCGCCGAGGGCCGCATAGCGCGTGCCCGCGACATCGAAGCGGTGCGGCGTGAAGAAGGGGAGGGCGACCAGCTCGACGTCGACGCGCGCGCCGGGGCTCCACACGAGGCGCGCAGCGGGGAGGGGCATGCGGATCTCCGCGGGGGCGAGCGCAGGCCCGAGGCGAAGATCGTAGCTCGCGAACACGTCCGCGGCGGCTCCGGCGTCGAGCGTGCCCCACGCGAGCGTCTGATACCCGAGCGTGAGCGTGGTGGTCTCCGAGGTCTTCGTGCGCCACCAGAGCTCCCAAGGGCGCGCTTCGAAATCCGTGGAGACCGCCTCGCCAAAGCCTTCTCCCGCGCGCTGCACGAGGTCGGCGCGTACCTCGAGGCGCCACGGGTCACGCTCGCCCGCGGGGCTCCGCGCGCCGACGACCGCGAAGGTGCGGTGCTCGAAGCGCGTGTGCGCGAGCCCGGGCGGTGCCTCGCCGACGAAGACCGTGCTCCGGTGCGTCGCCGCGAGGCGCAGCGTCGAAGGGTCTTGCCCCGCGCGCGCTCTCCACGTCCAGGGCGCCGGGGCGGCGCGTGCGGCGGGTGAGACCGCAGCTGGCGCGTCGTCGATGACTTCGTCGATGACTTCGTCGATGACCTCGTCGCTCGTGTCCGCGCGAGCGTCGAGCGGGAGCACGAGCCACGCGCCGGTCCACGCAGCGGTCCACGCGGCGAGGCGCATCGCGCTCATCGGGGCAAATTCGCAGGCGCGAAGAAGGCGTCGTCGATCGCCTCGTCGCGCGTGACCTCGTCGATCACGAGCTCGGTCACGTGCCCGTTCTGGGCGTTCTCCGTGCGCGACTCGACGATGACCGGCTCGCCGCCGACGCTGCGGACGCGCCTCGTGCTCGTGGTCTTGAGGAGCTTGCCCTCCGTGTCGAACATCGCGATCCGCAGCGCGACGGCGTCCTCGCGGCGAATCCACAGCTCGATGCGCGCGTAGGCGCTCGGTCCCTTCGGCTTCGCGACCACGTGGGCGCAGGGCTTGCCGCCCACGGCCTCGTCCGCGAGCAGCTCGTAGGTCGCCTCGCGCACGTCCTTGCGCTCGAGATCGGCGTAGGAGAAATCGCTGCCCATGAAGCTGCCCTGGCGTTCGGAGGCGCCGCCGATGCGCCGCGTCGACTTGAACTTCGGCAAGTACAGGTACTGCTCGTCGGCCTCTTTCTCGCGCTGGGTCATGAGAAACGCGACACCCTCGACGGCGGCGGGGCTCTCGAAGCGCACGAGGGTGCGCCGAAGGCCCTGCGGGTCGCGCTTGCCCCACGCGGAAAAGAGCCGGTCCTGCTTCTTGCCGTCTTTGTCTGTGAGCACGAGGTGTGCGCGGATCCGCGTGGAGGCCCCGGCGAAGAGCTCGGCGCGGAGACTGCGGGCGACGAGATCGGCAGCGCCCTCTCCGGGCGCCCCCCAGACGGGCAACGAGAGGAGCACGGTCAGGGAAAAGACGGCTCGGCGTACCATGATGACCCGGACGATAGCCTTTTTTCGCCCCCGGCGCAGAGAGCGCTCGCCCTACCTTGCTCCTCTTGGGCTAGCATCGCGGCGATATGGTGACGCTACCGCCCATCGCCCCTGGCATGGTCATCAATGACCGCTACGAGATCAAACAGAGTCTCGGAAAAGGCGGCATGGGCGAAGTCTTCCTCGCGCACGACCGCACGGCGCTCCAGGCGGTGGCGCTCAAGATCGTCCGCGAAGAGTCGCGCGCCTCCGAAGAAGACAAAGAGGCCCTCCGCAAAGAGCTCCTCCTCGCGCGCAGCGTGAGCCACCCGAACGTCTGCCGCGTCCACGACCTCGTGCCCTCGGCCTACGGCCCCATCCTCGTGATGGAGCACATCGTCGGCCAAACGCTGCACACGCACATCCGTCGCAAGAAGGCCCAGGGCGGCTACACGCCCGACGAGTTCCGTCGCCTCGCGCAAGACATCTGCTCCGGCGTCGCCGCGATCCACCAGCAAGGCCTCGTGCACGGCGACCTCAAGCCGGGCAACGTCATGGTGACCGCGAGCCACGACGGCGGCATCGGCAAGGGCATCGTCCTCGACTTCGGCTTCGCGCAAGAGCGTCAGCGCGCGCAGCAGCGCTCGGCCGGTCGTCACGTGCCCGACGGCGGCACGCCGAACTACATGTCGCCGGAGCGCATGCGTTCGGGCATGGCCACCGCCGAAGACGACGTCTACGCGCTCGGCCTCACGCTCTTCGAGATGTGGTCCTGCCGCGTGCCCGAGCCGAACTACAAGGCCACGGCGAAGCGCCTCCGCGAGGGCATCATGTTCGACATCGCGTCGAGCCTGAGCCACGACGAAGTGAAGCAGGTCTTCATGTGCCTGCACGAAGACCCCACCTCGCGCCCCATGGCGAAGCAGATGCGGTTCTTCAACCCGCAGACGCTCACCACGAATCCGATTCAGCTCCCTCGCGAGCGCCTCGATCCGGGCCCGCCCCCCGGTCGCATGGCGATGATGCAGTTCATGCCGGGGCAGCAGTCGTTCCTCGTGACCTACAGCACGCACGCGCCGGAGAGCGTGGGCACGCTCGTCCCGATCGACCGACCGACCATGCGCGTCGGTCGCAAACCCGACAACGACGTCGTCACGCCGGAGCAGACGGTGAGCGGCGGTCACGCGACCATGACCTGGTCGAACGGCTCGTGGCTCGTCGAAGACGGCGGCTCCACGAACGGCACCTACGTCGAGCACAACTACGAGCGCCAGCGCTCCTTCAACCTGCTGCACGGCGGCGAGGTTCAGTTCGGCGAGCTCCGCTACAAGCTCGTCTCGTTCGGCAAAGACAGCCCCGGTCACGTGCGCGCGCGGAACTACCTCGCGAAGCGCTGCGGCCTCTTGGGGCTCCTCAATCGTCAGCCGTTCCTCAAGGCGCTCGAAGACGAAATGCGCTTCGCGTGGTGGGCCGAGATTCCCCTCACGGTCGCGCGCTACGAGCTCCGCAGCCCGAACCGCCTCGTCTCCGATCGCCCCACCATCCTCGAGATGCTCGCGCTGCGGCGTGCGGCGCAGCGCGTGGTCGAGCTCACGGACATGCTCCTGCTCTCGCTCGTGGCGACCACCGCGGGCAAGGTCGGGCCCCTGCGCTTCGCCGTCGCGATGACCGGCTCGAGCACGCAAGAGGCGAAGCACCTCGTCGAACAGGTCGTCGGCCAAGTGCGCGGTCTGCTGCCGCCCGGCCTCGAGCTCGCGGCGTCGGTGAGCCGCTTCGAGCACGGCATGGCCGCCATGACCCTCGTCGACGGCTGAACCCCCAGGAGGTCGCTGAATGGCTGCTTCGCTTCCTCCGCCGCGCATCGTTCCGAAGCCCGTGCGCAAGGCCGTCGAGAAGGCGGTGCTCTCGGTCGTCAACGGGCTCGTGTACTTGGTCGACGGCGGCCAGCGGCAGCAGATGGGCAACGCCGCGAAGGACCTCGTGCTCAAGCACGACAAGCTCGAGCTCTGGCACATTCGGCCCGTCGAAGCCGAGCGCGTCGAGCTCGGGCACGGCGAGGTCGAGGTCGATCTCGCGCCGCGCCTCGGCATTCCGCTCTTGCTCATCCCGCCCTTGATGGTGCGGCCTTACGTCTACGACTTGCGCCCGGAACACTCGATGATCCGATCGTTGCGCAATGCAGGTTTCGACGTCTACCTCGTCGACTTCGGCATCCCCGACACGACCGACGAAGGCCTCCGCCTCGACGATTACGTCCTGGATTTCGTCCCGCGTTGCATCGACGCCGCGCTCGCGCACGCCAAGGCCTCCGAGCTCGCCCTCGTGGGCTACTGCATGGGCGGGCTCTTCTCGCTCATCCACACGGCGGCGTTCCGCGACGAACGCATCCGCGCGATCGTCACCGTGGCGGCCCCCGTGGACTTCGAGCGCATGGGCATGCTCACCGTCGCCGCCCGCCTCGGCTCCCCGTTCGTCGACGTCGTGATGGACCGCCTCGGGAACATCCCCGGTAACTTCAGCTCCGCGGGCTTCAAGCTCATGGGCGGCCCGAAGATGCTGACGCGCTACGTGGACCTCGCCTTGAACCTCTGGGACGAAGAGTACGTGAAGAACCACGACGCGGTGGACACGTGGCTCACGGAGATGATCCCGTACCCGAAAGAGGCGTTCAAGCAGCTCTTCCACGACATGGTGACGGGCAATCGCCTCGTGCAGAACGAGCTTCGCTTCGGCGATCGCCACGTCGATCTGCGCGCCATCCAGTGCCCGGTGCTCGCCTTCGCGGGCAAGAGCGACAACGTCGCCCCGCCGCGCTCGACGCAGCGAATCCTCGACGTGCTCGGCTCGAAAGACAAGACCTACCGCCTCGCACCGGGCGGCCACATCGGCGTCGTTGCCGGCTCCAAGGCTCCCCATGCCGTTTGGGAGCCTGCCGTCGAGTGGCTCGTCGATCGCATTTTGAGAAAACGCGCCTAAGCCGCTATCGTCCACGGAACCCATGAAGATTTCGACCTCTCTCGTCTGCTCGCTCGTCGCGGCCCTCGCCGCTGGCTCCTTCGCGGCGTGCTCGTCCGTCGACCCGGTCGCGCCGCAAATCGGCGTGGACCCGGCCTCGCTCGATGCGGGCGAAGACGCGTGCATTGGCGAGTCGAACACCGAGCTGGCCGCCAAGGGCTGCACCGGCGGCAAGAACTGCGGCAACGTCACGGTCACGGACACCTGCGGCGTGGCCCGCGAGGTCTCGTGCGGCAACTGCAACAGCGCCGCGAGCGAGGTCTGCAACACGCAGACGAACACGTGCGAGTGCCGCGACACGCGCTCGGACTCCGAGATCGTGAGCGCAGCGTGCACCGCGGGCAGCCGCAACTGCGGCGCGCTCACCGCGAACGACCTCTGCGGCAAGCCGCGCACGGGCGACTGCGGCGCCTGCGACACCGCGTCGGGCTCCTCGTGCGGCAGCGACGGCGTTTGTGGCGGCTGCAACCAGGGCAAGTACGCGTGCGGGACCACCTGCGTGCGCAACTGCCTCGAGGGTTGCGCGAGCGGCCCGAACGCCTGCGAAGACACGAAGCGCTGCGTGAGCGCCTGCACCTCCACCTCGTGCGCAGGCAAGACCACCGCGTGCACGGCTTTCCTTCCCGCGACCGGCCGCAGCGAAGTGTGCACGGCCGTCGCCGACGGTGGCGCGTGTGCCACGGTCAGCCTCGCCTGCACCACGGCCAACGACTGTGGCTTCACGGGCGCGCGCAAGAACGCCGTGTGCGTCACGGGCGACGGCGGCGCGGGCGAGTGCTTCTACTGCGGCGCTGCGAACACGAACGGGCTTCCGTGCGGCGGCGGTCAGACCTGCGTCGCCGCGGCGCGCGCCTGCCAGTAACACGGGCGCTCCGTAGCGCTCCGTACGCCGAAGGGCTCTCCGCGTGGAGGGCCCTTTCTGCTTGGGAATATCCAGGTGAGGAACCATCTTCGCATGGTGCTCTCGTAGCTCTGGCGATCCGCGCGGCACACGGCTACGCAGCGCCCATGCGCCGTTCCCTCGTCGTCCTCGATCCGGCCCAACTCCCGACCACCACGGCGGTCGACCCGACCGATGATCACTTCCACGACGAGTGCGGCGTCTTCGCGATTTACGGGCACAACGAGTCCGCGAACCTCGCGTACCTCGGGCTTCACGCGCTGCAGCACCGCGGCCAAGAGAGCGCAGGCATCGTCACGAGCGACGGCCAGCAGCTCTACGCGCACCGCGCCATGGGCCTCGTGCAAGATGCCTTCAGCCAGGCGCAGCTCGCCAAGCTCCCGGGTCGCCTCGCGATCGGTCACGTGCGCTACAGCACGGCGGGCGGTTCCCACCTGAAGAACGCGCAGCCCTTCGCCATCAACTACGCGCGCGGCTCGCTCGCGGTGGCGCACAACGGCAACCTCACGAACGCCGAGCAGCTCCGCCAGAACCTCGAAGAGCGCGGCAGCATCTTCCAGTCGTCGAGCGACACGGAAGTGCTCCTGCACCTCGTCGCCATGAGCAAGGAGGTCTCGTTCGAGGACCGCGTCGCGGAAGCGCTGAACCAAGTGGAGGGCGCCTGGTCCATCGTCTTCATGAACGAGGGCACGATCCTCGCCGCGCGCGACCCGATGGGCATTCGTCCGCTCTGCCTCGGCGTGCTCCCAGGCACGAAAGACGCGCACGTGGTCGCGAGCGAGCCCACGAGCTTCGATCTCATCGGCGCCGAGTACATGCGCGACGTCGAGCCGGGTGAAATGCTCATCATCGACTCGACCGGCGTGCGCAGCGTGCGCCCTTTCAAGCCTGCACCGCGCCGCGCCTGCGTCTTCGAGCACGTGTACTTTGCACGCCCCGACGCGCACCTCGGCGGCCGCAGCGTCTACGAGGTCCGCAAGGGTCTCGGCCGTCGCCTCGCGGTCGAGCACCCCGTCGATGCGGACGTGGTCATCCCCGTGCCCGACAGCGGCGTGCCTTCGGCCCTCGGTTACTCGCTCGAGAAGGGCATCCCCTTCGAGCTCGGCCTCATTCGCAGCCACTACGTGGGCCGCACGTTCATCGAGCCGCAGCAGTCGATTCGCCACTTCGGCGTGCGCCTCAAGCTGAACCCGGTCGAGGGCGTGCTCCGCGGCAAGCGCGTGGTCGTCATCGACGACTCGATCGTCCGCGGCACGACCTCGCGCAAGATCGTGAAGATGATTCGCGACGCGGGCGCGCGCGAAGTGCACCTGCGCATCTCGAGCCCGCCGACCCAGTGGCCTTGCTACTACGGCATCGACACGCCCACGCGCCGCGAGCTCATCGCCTCGAGCCACACGACGGACGAGATCGCGCGCTACGTGACGGCGGACACGCTCGGCTACCTCTCGCTCGAGGGCATGCTCACCTCGGTCGCCGGTGAGAAGGGCGATGCGAAGGGCTTCTGCCACGCGTGCTTCAGCGGCGAGTACCCGATCGCCTTCGACGGCATGAACCGCGCCGAGCGCAACTCGTACTCGATCAAGACCGCGGAGTGAGCGTGGGCCTCTTCGACGCGCTCCCGCCCGAGGTTTCCCTCTACGAGGTCTCGCTCCGCGACGGCCTCCAGAACGAGCGCGCCACCGTGCTCCTGCGCGACAAGCTCCGCCTCGCGGACGCGCTCGCCACCGCGGGCCTGAAGCGCATCGAGCTCACGAGCTTCGTCTCGCCGAAGTGGATCCCTCAGCTCGCCGATGCCGACGAGGTTGCCCGTCACGCGCCGCGTTTCCCGGGCGTGGTGTGGAGCGCGCTCTGCCCGAACGAGCGCGGCCTCGAGCGCGCCAAAGCCGCGGGCATGACCGAAATCGCGGTCTTCATGAGCGCGAGCGAGACCCACAACCAGCGCAACGTGAACAAGACCATCGCCGAGACGCTGGCGACCTTCGACAACGTGATCGCCCCCGCCGTCGCGGCAGGCATCCGCGTGCGCGGCTACGTCTCGACCGCGTGGGGCTGCCCCTACGAAGGCGACGTGCCGCCGGCGAAGGTCCTCTGGGTCGCGCAAGAGCTCGCCAAGCGCGGCTGCTACCAAGTCTCCCTCGGGGACACGATCGGCTGCGGAACGCCGCGCCAGACGCGTGATCTGCTCCGCCTCTTCTTCCGAGACTTCGCGCCCTCGTACCTCGGCCTCCACATGCACGACACGCGCGGCACCGCGCTCGCGAACGTGCTCGTGGGCCTCGAGATGGGCATCCGCGATTTCGACGCATCCGTCGGCGGCATGGGAGGCTGCCCGTACGCGCCGGGTGCCGCGGGCAACCTCGCCACGGAAGACCTCGTCTACATGCTCGACGGCATGGGCGTCTCCACGGGCGTGAACCTCGAGAAGCTCGTCGAAGCAGGCAAGGTCGCCGAGAGCCTCGTGGGGCGGCCGCTCCCGGGCAAGGTGCACCAGTCGGGCATTCGGAGCCTGCGCGCGTGAGCGCATCGCGGCATACGGCCCTCGCAGCACCGTTTGCGCTCGCGATGATGGTTGCAGGTTGCAAGAACCCGCCGGCGGAGCCTGCGCCGGTCGTGCGAAGCCCCGAGGCGCGTGTCGAGCAAGCGAAGACCGAGCCCGTGCCGCAGGCTCGCATCGCCCCCGATCGTTGCGTGGAGCCGCTCGTCGACCGTGCCCCCGCGCTCGCACCGGAACCCGTGCTCGACGGGCGCTGCCCCCGTGAACCTCAGCCCGTGCGGCGCTTTCGCAAGCGACCGCTCCGCGTGGGCCAGGAGGCGCTGACGGTCGAGCTCGCCCTCTCGGAGCCCGAGCGCGAGCAAGGGCTCATGTACCGGCGCACCCTCGGCGAGCGCGAGGGCATGCTCTTCGACCTCGGAGCGATCGCGCGCCACCAGTTCTGGATGCACGACACCTGCATCCCGCTCGACATCGGCTTCCTCGCCGAAGACGGCACCCTCGTGGGCGTCGCGGAGGCGGCGTCTCCGCTGACCGACACACCGCGCGGCGTGCGCTGCCCGTCGCGCTACGTGCTCGAGGTGCCCGCCGGTTGGTACCGGCGCCACGGCGTGCTCCCCGGCACGCGGATCGAACTCGGGGAGTAGAGGCCCCGCGCGAAGGCGAGTAAGGGAGACGCCATGAGCCCTACGCGCCGTGCCGCCTTCGCCCTCGCTGCGACCTCGATCGTGATCCTTGCAGGTTGCAAGAAGACGCCCGAGGAGCCCGCGAAGGGGGAGACGCCGATGGCGGTGAAGCCGAGCGCGCCCGTGTTGCCGCTCGCGGTCCCGGCGACGCCCGGCGATCCGGCGCACGGTCAGTTTGGGCTCGAGGAGGCCACCGCGGGCCTCGCGGGCAGCGGCACCCTCAAGGCGACCCTCGAGACCACGAAGGGCACGCTCCACTGCACCCTCTTCGCGGACAAGGCGCCGGTCACGGTGGCGAACTTCGTCGGCCTCGCGCGCGGCACGCGGCCGTGGAAGAAGAAGAGCAGCGGCGAGTGGGTGAAGGCGCCCTTTTACGACGGCCTCACGTTCCACCGTGTCATCCCCGGCTTCGTCATCCAAGGCGGCGACCCCAACGGCAACGGGAGCGGCGACGCGGGCTACGAGTTCATCGACGAGGTGTGGGCCGGCGCGGCGCACGATCGCGCGGGGCTCATGTGCATGGCGAACCGCGGCCCGAACACGAACGGCTCGCAGTTCTTCATCACCGACGGCTCCACGCCGCACCTCGACGGCGGCTACACGATCTTCGGCGAGTGCAAGGAGACCGACGTCGTCCACGCCATCGCGAGCACGCCCTCGCGCGGCGAGCGCCCCGTCGAAGACGTGAAGATGACGAAGGTCACGATCGCGCGCCCCTGAGGCTCGGCGCGGAGCCTCACGCGCCGCGCGTTCAGTCCGGCTGGTAGAGCACCGACTGCGAGCCTTCGCGGAAGTAGTAGCGGTCGAACTCCATGCGGTCGAAGCTCCACGCGCCCCAAGCATTCCACGCGATGGACCACGCGCACGCGGCCGCGACGACCGCGCTCCGCAAGTTCATGCGGCTCGTCGCGAGGAGCACGAAGAGCGGCACGGCGTAGTCGTTCGAGAAGCGGTAGCCGAACTGACGCCACCCGCTGTTTTGGTAGCTGAGGTCGAGGAGGCACGGGCCGAGCGCGACGAGCGCGAGCGCCCACGTGAGCGGCTGCTTGCGGCGCGCCGCGAAGAGCCAGAAGTAAAGCGGCGTCGTGAACCAGAGCGCGAGGCCGTGCTCGTTCACGCGGAAGATCGGCTCGCCTGCGGGGGCGTTTCGTGCGGGCGCCCACGGCATGCTCGTGAGGAAAATGCCGAGGTTCTTGGCGAAGTAATGGTACCCGAAGAGGCCCCAGCGCGCGATGCGCTCGTGCCACACGACCGTGAGGTGCTCGTGCCCGAACGCGAACGGGCTCCAGGTGCGGAAGCGCTCATGGTTGTAGAATGCAGCGATCGCGAACGAGGCGATCACGGGCGTCGCGAAGACGACGAGCTTCGCCAGGACGCTTCGGGTGAGTAGCGCCCTGCGCACCGCAGCGATCACCCCTTGGCCCCAGCTGCCCGGCTCTTCGTGGTCCTCACCGGGCACGCGCAGCGCTTCGTAGAGGAAGAAGGGCGCGTAGAGGAGCAGCCCCGGACGCGTCGTCCAGGCGCAGGCGAGCGCGAGGCCCGCGAGGAGCGGGTGCCGCCCGCCGAGGCTCGCGAGGAGGAAGAGGGCCGCGATCACCACACCGACCACGTGCGCGGCGAACCATACGGTGCCCTGCACCGCCGTGAAGAAGAACACGGTGCCGAAGGCGAAGAGCAGGGCCAGCGTGGCGTTCTCCGCCGTGTCGCGGACGCTGCGGCCGTCGTCGCGCAGCGCCTCGAGGAGCAAGAAGACGAGCGCGGGCGCGAGCCCTGCGAGGCCCGCGATGAACTGACCGTCGAGGAATGCCTCGGGCGAACCGGCGAGCGCCACCCACGGGAGCATCAAGACGGCGGGGAAGGGCGGGAAGCTGATGAAGGTCTTGCCCTCGAAGACGGCGAAGTCGTTGCCTTGCGCGTACGCGGGCGCGCCGTGCGCGAGGTCCATGCGGCGGTGGAGCCACGCGTCGGCGAGGTGCGCGTAGTGGTTGAAGGGCGTGTGCTCCGTGAGCCGGCCTTTGCCCGCGAATGCGAAGAAGACCAGGGTCGAGAGCAGGTAGAGGCTGGCGGCGAAGCCGATGCGACGCTTGTCGAAGCGCGAAACCATGGGCTCCCCCGTGTAGCCGATCTGGCCCGCCGGTGTGCGCTGCGGGCTACGGTGCGAAGCGCCGTTCGCGGTGCGTAAGGGTCGCGCCCCGACGAGTCGGCCCATTTCGCGGCGAATCCCAGCGAAGAGCCTCTGCTTGTGCTTGGCCTGGCGTTTGCATTGAGTCCGGTGCCCCCCCTCGGGGCCAGGAAACGCCATGCCCTCCACGACGACTACCGTGACTTCTCCCGACACGCGTGCAGTCCCCATCCTCGCGCGCTCGCTGTACCGCGAGCTCCGCGCGAGCGGCTTCGGGGAGCGTGAGGTTCTCGCCTTCGCCACCGAACTCCTCGGCATGGTGGCGAGCGAACACGAGCGTCGCGACGACGAAGGCCGCTGACGCGCCGACCCCGAAGGGTCACGTCGCAAGGGAAGGGTACGGCAGGTCCGTGCCCTTTCGTCTTTTGGGGGCCACGAACGCCCGCTTATCAAACTGCCTCGCGAAGCCGCGGGAAGTCCGCGTGAAGCGTTGACTTCTCGCGCCCGCGCCGCGCACAATCGCCCGGAAGACCCTGCGGTCCACCGGCGAGGCGCATGTTTACGATCGTGATCAGCGAAAAGGGCGGCGCCGAGCGGCGCGAAACCTTCGTCCAGACGGAAGTCACCGTGGGCCGTGCCCAGGGGGTCGACCTCCGCCTCGACAAGGGCAACGTCTCGAAGCAGCACGCGAAGCTCGCCTACAAAGACGGACGCTTCATCGTCTCGGACTTGAAGTCGACGAACGGCACGTGGGTCAACGGGAAGAAGATCAGCAGCGCCACCATCCTCCGCGAGGGTGACAAGGTGTACGTGGGGGACTTCGTGCTCCGCGTCGAGGCCTCGCCCGACGGCTCCGGCGCGCCGATCCCGATCGACATGGCGAGCGCCGAAGCGGTCTCGCTCGAGGCGCCGAACCGCGCGCACGAGCCTCCCTCCTTCGTGCCGCGCCCGCCGACCGCACCGCCGCCGCCGCCCGGCGCCGTGGTGCCGCCGCCCTACTCGCCGCCGCCCTTCGAGCTCGAGCAGCCACGCCGTGCGACCGCGCGGCCCATGCCGATGCCCATGCCCACGCCCGCGGTGCCCCCGGTGGTCCCCGTGACGTCGCCCGTGCCGCCGCTCGCCCGCGGCGCCACCGTGATGCTCGGCGGAGGCGCGCCCGTGATCCCCGCGGCCCCGCCGCCGCCCGCGCCGGTCCCGCAAGCGACCTTGCCTCCGGCCCCGCTTCCACCGCCCCCGGCCATGCCGCAGATGGCCCCTGCT
>CAIOHM010000388.1 GCA_903858055.1 uncultured delta proteobacterium | reverse complement strand
TCGACCTCGCGCGCGACATCGACGGGCAAGCGGAAACGCTTCGAGAGGATCACTTCCCCGAGCTCGTCTTGGCGCGCCGCCGAAAGGTAGCCACGAAGCTCGGAGACCCTGACACGACCGACCGCGCGCGCGTCCTGGGCGACGAGGAGCAAGGCGCGCTCGGACGGCGTCTGCGGCGCCTGAATGACCGGCGGAGCGGCCGCGTCGCGGCAACCGAGGTTGAGCGAAGCGGTCAGGGCGAGCGCACCGATGAGCGCGCAAGAAGCGAGTCGCATGGCGCGAGCATAGCGACGAACGTTCCGAGACGAAACGCATTTAGACGCAGCGCGTCGCTCGGATCCCGCGCGCCCGCACGCCTCACGCCGTGGCGTAACCGCCGACGACCTTCAGCACGCGCACGAGTTTTCGCATCCGTTCGAAGGCGAGCACGATCGCGCGGTCCGTGACGTGACCCTCGATCACGAGGAAAACGTGCGAGTCTTGCGACTCGAGGCCGAGAGGCATGGACTCGATCGCCGCGACGTTGAGCCGCTGCTCGGCGAGCTCGCGCAGAACGTCGGCAAGCGCTCCTGGCGTCTCGTGCGGTGAGAGCACGAGCGCGACGGCGTCGCGGCCCGTTCGCGTCGGCGGCCTTCCGCCCACGAGAGCGAGCGAAACGCGACGCCCCGGATCATTGGCGACGCTCGCCGCGCGCACCAACAGCCCATGGCGTTCGCCGACCGCGAGCGCACACACGGCCCACGTGCCGCTATCACGCGACGCGAGTTCGCATGCGTCCGCGGCCCCGTGAACCTCGACGATGCGCGCGCTCGAGGATGCGAGCCACCGGTCCACGAAGGGGCGCTCACCCGCGCCAACGAAGATGGTGTGCGGAGCATCCGCCGCGTCCGCGCGCGCCATCGCGCTGCGCTCCGCGGGTGCCGCGACGCACTCGCTGATTCGCGCCTCGGCACGGGCAAGCGCGCGAACCGTGGGGCGGTGATAGCCTTCGTCCGCCAGCACGTACGGCAAGAGCGCGACCTCCGCGTGGCCCCGCTGCACCTGGTCGATCGCCTCGTCGAGCGTCGGTGTCTCCTGCGCCACCGCACGCGCGCCCCATTTGTGAACCGCACCCGCCCATGCGTCGCGCGACCACGCGGCGGGGTACGCGACGCGCACGGGAGCGCCGACCTCCGCGCACGCCCGACGCACGGCATCGAGGACACCGTCGATCGCCGCGGGTCGCACGAAGCGCGGCAGGGGGCGCTCGTCATCGTTCACGGTGCCCGTGGTGTCGCGCGGTGGCAGGCTCGCCCCCGAAGGCGGCGGCTTCGCGAGAAGTGCGGCGCGGTCGTCGATGAGCTTGGCGATCTGGCGATCGATCCGCGTGAGTGCCGCGCGCAGGTCCTCGGAGTCGCGTTCGTGGCTCATGGACACATGGTAGTGTACCGGCGTGCTCTCGGCCAACCCCCCCACGATCGCGCTCGACGACGCGGGCGTTCGTGACGAACTTCGTCGGAAGCTCGAATGGCTTCTTCGGATTCGTCGCGACGCCGCGCTCGGTCGTGCACCTTCGCGAGCGGAAGCCCAGGAGCTCGCGGCCGCATTTCCCGGCGCGCTTCGCGAACTCGACGACACGCCTCTCGCGGCGCTCGAAGAACGGCTCGCGTCACTCGACGGTGAAGCCTTGCCACCATGGGCCAAGCCCACATGGCTCTACCATCGCGCCCTGCGCGACCTGCTTGCGGCGACACGCAGCGGCCAGCGGCCACGCGGCGCCCTCGTCGACCTCGCGCTCGCACACGCAGCGTCGGCTCTCGGCATGACGGTCGCCGACGTCGAAGCCCACGCGCTGCCTCACGCGCGCCGGCGCGCGACCAACGGGTCGGCGCCACGCCGCGCGCACCGACCGTGACGACTACGTCGACGAAGAACCGCCGCCGCCCGACTCCGAGCCGCCGCCCTTCGAAGCGCCCGAAGACGAGTAAAGGTCCGCGTACCAGCCGCCACCCTTCAAGATGAACGAGCCGCCGGAGAGCTGGCGCTGGGCCGTCTTCTGGTTGCACTTGGGGCAGGTGTCGAGCGCGTCCTCGGTGATGCGCTGGACCGCCTCCCAGGCGTTTCCGCAGGATTTGCAGGCGTATTCGTAGGTAGGCATGGCTTTGTGCCGGCTTCGTCGCAGAAGACCGCAGGCGGCATGTATGAACCGGTCAACCCGGTGTCAAGGCGCGCGAGGGTCTTGCGGCCCGCAAG
Organism: uncultured delta proteobacterium; assembly: GCA_903858055.1. Classification (GTDB taxonomy): domain Bacteria; phylum Myxococcota_A; class Polyangia; order Polyangiales; family Polyangiaceae; genus CAIQDA01. Next base: position 2,747 of record CAIOHM010000388.1, on the reverse strand, counting down.
GGGGCGGCGTAACCGGAGGGAGTCGGGTCCGAGGAGGGGCTCTCCGAGTCCTTCGGGTGCCTTCCAGAGTGCCGACGATTGCCAGCGGCAGCGAGCAGGTCTCGCTCTCGGAGGCTCAGATGAAGATCAAGCGACTCGAAATCGGGGGCTTCAAGTCCTTCGTTGACCGAACGGTCATCCAATTCGACAACGACGTCACGGGCATCGTGGGCCCGAACGGCTGCGGCAAGTCCAACATCGTCGACGCGATCCGTTGGTGCATGGGCGAGCAGTCCGCCAAGCACCTGCGCGGCAAGGCGATGAGCGACGTCATCTTCAACGGCTCCGAATCGCGCCCCGCCCATGACTTCGCCGAAGTCACCCTCGTCTTCGACACGGCGGACGGCGACGTGCCCCCGCAGTACGCGTCGTACCCGGAGATCGCCGTCACGCGCCGCCTCCACCGCAACGGCGACAGCGACTACCTGATCAACAAGACCTACGTACGCCTCCAGGACGTCACCGAGCTCTTCCTCGGCACGGGCGCGGGCACGAAGGCCTACTCGATCATCGAACAGGGCAAGGTCGGCCTCATCGTGAGCGCGAAGCCCGAAGAGCGACGAGGTCTCATCGAGGAAGCGGCCGGCATCACGAAATTCCGGGCCAAGCGCAAGCAGGCCGAGAAGAAGATGGAGCTCACGCAGCAGAACTTGGCGCGCGTGGGCGACATCGTCGCGGAGGTCGAGCGCAACTTGGCGAGCTTGAAGCGCCAAGCTTCGAAGGCCGAGCGCTACCTCGCGTACCGAAAAGAACTCGAGGACCTCCAGCTTCACGAGGCGTCGCACCGCTGGCTCGAGATCACCATCGGCCTCCAGGCGACGAACGTCGGACTCGTCTCCTCGCGCGAGGCCTTCGACGCCGCGCGCGCCACGCTCGCTTCCGCCGAGGCGCGCACCGAGGCCCTCCGGCTGCACGCCACGCAGGCCGAGAGCTTCCTCGAGGCCGCCCAGGCCGCCCATTGGAGCGCCGAGAACAAGCTGCGCGCCGAGGAAGCCTCGATGATGCGCGCGCGCGACCGCCTCCTCGCGCTCGAGGAGCGCGCCCGCATGGCCGCCGTCGAGCGCACCGAGGTCGAAAACCGCCTCGAGCGCGTCGAGAGCGAAGACGCCACCCTGCGTGACCAGCAGGAGATGCTCGAAGACGAGGAGGCCGTGGAGCTCGATCGTCTCGCGCTCGAGGAAGACGCGCTCGAAGGGTTTCGCTCCGATCTCGTTAAGGCGGAAGCCCACGCGAAGACCGTGCGGGATGCACGCTCCGCCGCCGAGGCCGCGCATGCCGGCGCGCGTGCGAAGCTCGAAGCCGTCGAACGGCGCCGCACGGACCTCCTCGTGCGCTTCGAGAAGGCGCGCCTCGAGCGTGAGAGCCTCGAGTACGCGCTCCGCGAAGCCGGCGATTCGCTCGATCAGGCGCGCAAGACCCTCGCGGAGGCCCAGGCGAGGAAAGATGCGGCCGCGCAGACCCTCGCTGGCCTTCAAGAGCGCATCGGTGCCGCGAAGAGCGCCCTCGCCGAAGCGGAGCGTGACGCCGACGCGACGAAGCAGGAACTCACGAAGCGAAGGTCACGCCTTCAGGCGCTCGTCGAAGTCGAGGCGCGCTTCGAAGGCGTTGGCGCGGGGGCTCGGGCCCTGCTTCAGACGAAGTCGCCCGCGCTGCTCGGGCTCCTCGCCGACCGCATTTCGGTCGCCCCCGAATACACCGTCGCGCTCGCCGCTCTCCTCGGACCGCGCGTCGAGACCGTCCTGGTCGAGAGCGAGTCCGAGGGGCTCGTGCTGCTCCACGAGCTCGCGGGCAAGAAGAACGGGCGCGCGACGATCCTTGCGAAGGCCGCAAGGTCGAGCGCCGACGTTCGCGCCGTGCCGCCGGGTTCGCGGCCCTTCCTCGAGCTCGTCGCGTATGCGCCCGCCGACGCGGATCTCGCGGCTTCCTTCGTGGGCGAGGCGCTCTTCGTGGAGGACGAGGCCGCCGCTCAAGCCCTTCGCTCGGCAGGTGAGACGCGAACGGTGGTCACGCGCGCGGGGTTCGTCTTCGACGGCGATGGCTCGATTCGCGGCGGGCGCGGCGAGGAGCTCGCTGCGGGGTTGCTCGAGGGCAAACGCGAACGCAAAGAGCTCGAAGGGCTCGTGCCGGAGCTCGAGGCTCGCGCCCGCGACGCCGAGGAACGCAAGGCTTCGGCGAAGGTCGCGCTGGCCGAGGCGAACGCCGCGCTCGACGGCGCGCGAGGCTCGGTGCACGAGGCAGAGATCGATCTCCTCTCGGCGTCGAAAGACTGCAAGCAAGCGGAGAGCCTCGGTCTCCATGCGCGCACGCGCCTCGAAGCGCTTGCCTCGGACGAGGAAGAGCTGCGCGAGCGCCTCGCCGACGTCGAAGACGAACGTGCGGACCTGCGCGCCTCGGTGGACCGCGACGAAGACGCGCGCAACGCCCGTGATCGCGACGTGCGCGAGGCGGAGCAGCGCGTCGACGAGTGCCGTGAGCGCGTGGGCGCGCGGCAAAGCTCGGTCGTCGACCGCAAGGTGCGCCTCGCGAGCGTGCAGCAGCGAAAGCGCGGTGTCGGCGAGGCGATCGGAGCCCTCCAGCGCCAACGCAACGACCTGCGCGAGCAGCAGGTGCGCCTCGAGACCGAGGCTCGCGAGGCTGACAAGACCCGCGAGGAGCTGACCTTGCTCCGCGACGGTGGCGAAGAGCGCTCCCACGAGCTCGTCGACGCG
>CAIOHM010000387.1 GCA_903858055.1 uncultured delta proteobacterium | reverse complement strand
GGTCGAGTCTGAGTCTACGCAACCTCGCGCCCGAGCCAAAGGCGCGAGCAGCGAATCGCACCGCCTTCGCCCTCCGCGACGCACGGACCCCGGCATGGCGGCGGCCCGCCCGGAGGCGCCGCGCGACGGCACGAGGATCCTCCGTCTTTTGCTGGGCTCGCGGGGTCATGCACCCAGAGAGCGGCCCTGCACCGAAAGCGGGTCAACGCGGGGGCACGAATTCGTCGAAGACGATGGTCGTCTCGATGAGCAGGTTCGAGTCCACCGTGTGGCGCTCGGCGAAGAAGAAGTCGAGCGGGTAGGCGCGCCCGCGTACGAGGCCGAGCGAATCGAGGGCCACCTGCGCCTCCTGGGCGGTGTGCGTACCGCCGAGATCGATGACACGCTTGCCGTCGATGAAGACCCAGACGTCGTCGTCGCCGCGGAAGCGGAACGTCTCGCCGCCGCGGTAGGTGAACGCCGTGTGGAGCTCGCCCGTGAAGTGGTAGTTGTGCGGCAGCCCTTGGTCGCCGAAGCCGCGGCCGTCGATCGGGAAGAACTGCTTCCGGCCGCCGCCGATGTCGGTGCCGTCCACGTCGGAGTCGTAGCGGTACACGCCGCTCGCGGCGCGCGTGAAGGTCAGCGCCACGTCGAAGGGCTGGTTCACGCCGCTCACGTCGCGGTACCACTGGTCGAAGCGCGCCTTGCCGTCGGTCGTGCGCGTGCCACCGCTCGCGAGCCGGTAGACGGGCTTTTTGTCGGCGCCGAGCGTGCTCTCCACCATGTCGCGGTCGTCGCCGACGTTCGGCGCCTCGAAGTCCGGGTGCGCCGTCGGGTCGTTCGCGTCGCGCTTCTTGAAGTCGCGGACCTTCATCGTGAGCGTGTTGTTCGTCGGCGAGAGACCGCCTCCCGCGTCGAGGCGCGCGCCACCGTCCACGTCATCGCCGATGGGCAGATCGATCGGCGTGTCGTCGCCGGCGTCGACCGCCGCATCGGGTGGAGCTCCGGCGTCGAAGGTCGAGGGACGCACATCGCCGCTCTCGGAGGCACAACCGACGAACGCGGCGAAGGCGATTGACGTGCAGAGTACAAGCATAGAGCGCATGGGGGACCTCGAAGTCGAAGAAGGGAGAGAGGATTGTGACACGCTGAGACCGAGGCGATCCACGGTGGATCGAACATTGCCCCAGCGCCGCTGGAAGATTCCACTGCCTCCGGCCCTGCGGGCGTTCGCTTGCGCAGCGCCGCCGTGCGGGGGTCGCTGGCATCGGTTCTGCAGACGTCCGGGGCAATCGCCATGCCAGCGCGCTTCTTCTTTCGCTCCGCCCTTCCCTTCCTCCTCCTCGCCGCCGCCGCGTGCAGCGAGGGCTCCACGGAGACGCCACTCGCCGAAGCCGAAGCCGAAGCCGCCCGCCCCGACGCCGCGCCCTCGGACGCCGCGCCGGCCCGCGACGCCGAGCGCACCGACGCGCGACCGAGCGATTCCAGCAGCTTCCCCCTCCCCGACGCCGCGCCAGCACCCGACGCGGCGCGCGCTCCAGACGCCGCAACCACTCCCGACGCCGCTCCCCCGGCGACCGCCCCGTACCGACCGTTCCCGCAGCACGTCACCTACGCGAGCGGATCGATTCGACCGAACCACCGCACGCAAGCGCAGCTCGACGACCGCGTCCGCACGCTCTACCGCGAGTGGAAGGCGCGCTACCTCGTCGACGTGCCCGGCTCTTCGCCGCGGCAGGCCTATGTATTTTACAACAAAGAGGGCTCCGCTTCGTCGAACACGGCCATCGTCTCGTGCTCCGAGGGCCACGGCTACGGCATGCTCATCGCGGCCTACATGGCCGGGGCGGACAGCGCGGCCCGCGAGGATTTCGACGCGCTGACGCGCTTCTACGACGCGCACCGCAGCTCCATCGAGCCGACGCTGATGGCGTGGCAGCACGTGAAGCAAGGCACGCAGATCGTCAACAACCCGAGCGGCGGCAGCGACTCCGCAGCCGACGGGGACCTCGACATCGCCTACGCGTTCTTCGTCGCGCACGACCAATGGGGCGGCAGCGGCGCCTTCGACTACCGCGCGAAGGGGCTCGCGATGGCGCGAGGCATCGCCCGCGCGCTCCTCGCCACGAGCGACAAGCACCTGCGCCTCGGCGACTGGGTGCGCGAGAGCGACCCGAAGTACGGCCCCACGACGCGGGCCTCGGACTTCCTCCTCGGGCACCTCGACGTCTTCGGTGCCGCCGACGCAACGCTTGGCTTTTCGCAGGCGAAGACGACGACGCTCGCCATCGCGACCACCCAGATGGCCCGCGGCGGCAGCGCGGCCACGGGCCTCCTGCCCGACTTCCTCACACGCAGCGCGAGCGGCTGGGTGCCGGTGCCCGCGGGCTTCCTCGAGGGCGCTCACGACGGCGACTACCACTACAACGCGTGCCGCGTGCCCTGGCGCCTCGGGACCTACGCGCTCACGAGCGGCGACCGCTCGCTCCACGGGAGCCTCGAGACCCTCAACACGTTCATCAAGCGCGCGACCGGCGAGAATGCGCGCAACGTGAGGGCCGGCTACCGCGTGGGCTCGGCCCCCCCCGGCCAGAGCTACGCGAGCTACGAAGACCTCGCGTTCACCGCGCCTTTCCTGGTCAGCGCGGCGATCGACGCCCGTCACCAGAGCTGGATGAACGCCCTCTGGGACGCCGCCGCCGAGGGCTTCCCCACCGCCAACGACGTCTACTACGGAAACGCGATCCGGCTCCTCTCGGTGCTCGTCGCCAGCGGCAACTGGTGGGTCCCGACGCCGTGAGCGAAGGCGACGCTCGGCCCGGTCAACCGAGCGAGCGCCTCGCCCATCGCTCGCAACGCCTCGTGCTCACCACGCCACGTCGAAGCCCGCGCGCGCGAGCGTGATCGCGCTCTCGCCGGTGACGAAGAGCGACGCGCCCGGGAAGAGCACCGCGCCGTCGACGAGGAGGCGCGCGGTCACGCCCTCGATCGGCAGCGTGTAGCGCACGGCGCCGTCGAGCTCTTTTCCGAGGCCCGCTGGCCCTGCGGGGCGGCCCTTCCCGTCGACCCCGTAGCCGCCGTTTGCCGCCGACTCGTAAGGATCGAGGATCCCCTCCGGCGTGCGCGCCACGAGGAAGCCCGCACGCACGTCGAAGCCGCCGCCGGGTCGCACGCGCACGACGAGGTTGCCGTAGGTCGCGTTCGTCACCGAACCTTGCGTGTCGAGGAAGCGGAGCCCCGCCTGCGGCACGCGCACGAGCTCCGGGTCCGCCGCGCGATCGACCGCGCGCGCGAGCACGCGACGCACGACCGGATCGAAGAGCAAGAGCCCCACCTTGTAATCCGGGTCGAACGAGAACGTGCGCACGGTCGCGTCGTAGGGATCGCGGTCCCCGGTCGCGTGCCCCACCTCGCCGCGCGCCGTGAGCCACCACGAGGGCATTTCCAGGGTTCCACGCGCAACCGCGCCCGCCGTCTCGATCGTCGCACCGTCGGCACGGGTCGCCTCGAAGAGCGTGCGCGTCGTGCGGCCACGCACGGTTGCGACCTCGCCCTCGAGCGTGAAGCGCGCGCCCTCGTCGCCGCGCCAGGCGATCCACTTGCCGGTCACGTCGGTCAGCATCGCGTGCAGCGTCGCACGGCGGTCCCGCTCGCCGGCCTCCAGGCGATCGGTCTGACCGCGGAACGCCACGAGGCCGCCGAGGCTCGCCCGGTCCCCTTCCCAGCGGAAGCCGCCGATGGCTTGGGTCGCTTCATCGCCACGCGAACGGTCCGCGTTCTCGTCGCGCGCGATCGAGTCCACGCCGAGGAAGACCGTCGTTTGCGCCCACGAATCGCTCGAGATCGTCGTAAACGGCTTCGTCGCGAACACGAGGCGATCGATGAGATCGCCGCGGCGACGATCCCCGAAGTCAGGCTCACCACGCCCGTCGTTCGCGATCATGCCAAGCCCCCAGCGGAAGCTCATGCGGCCGCCGCGGATCTCGCCAACGGGCGTGCGCCAGCTCACATAGGCTTGCCGAAGCTCGCCAGGGAACGGCTCGAACGCGGCCCCCTCGCGCAGCGGATCGTCGATGCGTCCCGCTTGCGAGCCGAGGTCCGTGCGATCGCCCGCGGCTTGCCCCGCGAGCACGTCGCCCTCGAGCGTGACCGAGAGGCTCTCGATCGGCGCGTACGCGCCGCCGAGGCGGAGACGCGTCTGCAGGGTGTTTTCCAGGGGATTCGCGTAACCGTTGCGGTCGAGCACGAAAGGCGAAACCTGGGCAGCTCGGGCACGGGCCCAAACCCACGCGTTCCACGACTCGCCCTTCGGCGACGAGGCCGCTTCGCTTGGGTTGTCTCCTCCGAGGAGCGCGACGCGCAACGGTGTCGCTGGTGTCGCCGGTGTCGCCGGTGCGGCCGCTGCGCCAGGGGCGAGCGGTGCCGACTCCGGGGCCAGCGCGACCGCCTCCTTGACGGGCTCCGTGGGCTCCTCGGCGCGCGCAAGCGACGCGGTTGCGAACGAGGCGAGGACGAGCGAGAGATGAAGCGTTCTCATGGGCAACGAACCTCCGGGCGGGTCCACAGGCCGAGCGTGGCGGTGCACGCAGGTGAGCAGAGGTTGATCCTGGTTTTTTGCGCGTCGTTGACGCAGGTGCCATCCTTCGAGAAGACCTTCTCTTCGCTGCCGAGGTAGAAGCGCGCGGCCTCGGTGGCGCTGCACGCGCAGTCGGCGCTGAGCTCGGTCTCGCGCCCGCGCGAGAGCATGTAGCGCGTGACCAAGTTCATCGTGTGCGAGTCCGAGTCGTACGTGCGGACCATCTGCGAGTTCCAGAAGCCGTGGCGGTCCGTCGGGTCGAGGAGCGGAATGCGCATCATGTCGAAACCGCCGCCCGCCTTCGGCAACGTGGCGCGGAGCGGCCTCTCCGGGTGGGGGATGCCGAAGGTCGAGTTCGGCGGCGTACCCTCGCTGCACGGGAAGGTCTCGAGGGCCACGACCGAGCCTTCGCAGGCGTAGCGGACGCGTCCTTCCGAGAGATTGTCCACGTCGTAGACGACCCGCGGGTTGTTTGCATTCTGCACCTGACGCCCGAAGCGCGGCATGTTCTCGATGACGTGGTTCGCCACGAGCCAGCGGTCGATGGGCATGCCGTAGCGCGCGTCGGGCGCGAGGAGCTTGCGCCAACCGTGCTCGGCCGGGATCGTCTCGTCGCGGAGGAAGGACCCGAAGAGCCCCGCCGTGCGCGCGGAGGCGATCGCCGTGTTGACGGGCACGACCATGTCGCCCGAGGTCGGCATCACGAAGACGTGGTTCTCACGTGGCGGGTCCGCGAGGCGCACGCCAGGCATGCGCTGGTCGTGGTAGAATCGGGACCAGCTCGCGCTGTCGGCGCCGTCGAGCACGTGCTGCGCGAGGCCCAAAAAGCGCCGGAATTCTGGCGAGTTGCGCATATGGCCGAGGCCGCGCTGCAGCGCCACGAGCGGCTGCCCCGCGCGGTAGGTCGTCGACTGAAAGCTCGCGTTGCGGAGGAACGAGGTGACCTCGGTGACGCTCGCGCCCGTGTTCACGACGGTGACGCTCTTCGCTTTGCCGCTCGCGTCGAAGAAGCGCACCGCGAGCCGGTCACCGAAGCGCGTGGGATCGTCGACCTCCACCGGGCCGCCGCCCTCCACCTCGTCGAGGCCCAGGAGCGGACGTCGCGCGTAGGGCGTCATCGCATCGGCGGCGACGGCGACGCGGAAGGTGCCGCGCGCGTTCACGGTCACGTGCTGCGAGAGCCCCTTGTCGAGGTTCACGAGCTCGACGCGATCGCCAGGCAAAAGCCCGCGAACGCGCCCCACGTCGACGCGCTGGCGGCGCGTGAGGTTGCCCGCGAGGAAGCCGAGCTCGACCTCGCCGTCCGGGTACTTCTCTTTCCCGTCGTCGCTGGCGCGGTAGCCTGCGACGAAGGGCCCGTTGACCGGGAGGAAGACGGCCGCCGGAAGACCGCTCACCGTTGCGCGCGCCGCGATGTCGGTGAGGCCCGCGCCGCCCGACACAGGCACGGTCACGTCGACGTCGGGCTCGAGGCCGCCGACGATGCCGGAGACGAGACCGCCGAGGGAGATGCCCCACACGGCCACGGTGCCGCGCTTGCCGCCCATGTCGGGCTGGCCGTCGCCGTCGAGGTCGCCGAAGACCGTGCCATTCGAGGCTTTTCGCTGGCCATCCATGCTGCGGAAGATCCGCACGAACTGGCTGATGTCGAGCGCGGCCTGGCGCAGGTTATCGCGCGAGTGGGCCACGTCGGCCACGTAGTAGTCCGCGCCCGAGTCCGGCAAGCCGTCGTCGTTGATGTCGCGATCGCGGCCGCGGAAGAAGAAGTCCACCATGTTCTCCACGGTGAAGCCCTTCAAGATCGGGAGCGCGGGCTGCGCGAGGCGCCGCGCCATGTTGCCCCCATGGCTGTAGAGGTCGAGCGCGCACGCGGCGATGCCCGCTTGGGTGGTGCGGCCGAAGTACGACGTGATCTCGGTGCGATCGCCGCCGTAGCCGTGCGCGTAGATCGAGACCGGGTACGGCTGGCAGAACGCTTTCCCCTCGGGATTTCCAGGGGTGCAGCTCACACCAGGCTTCGGCGCCGGGAGCGCGCACCAGAAGGTCACGTCGGTGTTGCCGTAGGCGCCCGTGCCGCGCTCGGCGTCGATCTGGAAGCGCTCCTCGTCGTCGTTGCGCTTCGGGTCGCTCGGGCGGCCGCTCTTGTTCACCATGAAGTTCGGTGACTTGAAGCTGCCCGTCACCACGCCGCCGATCGACGCGTTGTCGACCGAGAAGGCGCACATGTTCGGCGGGAACTCGCCCGCGCCGTTGATCGCCTTGAACCAAAACTCGTTCGTCGCCTCGGCGACGCACGCCCCCGGAGCGACCGTCGAAGACGCGCCGTTCGCGAGCTTCGCGTCGAGGAAGGAGAGCGTTTCCACAGGGAATTCGCTCTGCAAACGCGACCAGGGCCCGGCACCATGGAGGCCGTCGCGCAGGAGCTGGAGCGGGCGCGTGTGCGAACCGGTCGTGAACGACCACGCGAAGGCGATGTCGTTGCGCGTGACCCCGTAGCGTTGCAGGAGCTCGGGCAAGCGCGCGAGGGCCTGCGTCTGGTCGCGGTGGTTCACGTACGGGAACGGCGACTCGACGGGCTTGCCGTTCGCGCCCACGAGGCGCTTGGTGAGCGCGACCGCGTAGGTGCAGCGCTCCTCGAGGGGCCACACGGGCCGCAAGACGAGCGAGTTGCTCGCGCGCTCGTACCAGGTGAGCAGGTGATCGCCGACGCAGCGATCGCGCTCGATGGAACCCAGGGAAAGCCCGTCGCATGCCTTCGGGTCGTCGAAGTTCGCGACGTCGAGCTCGCCGTCGTCGTCGAGGTCCTCGCCGGGGTCGAGCACGCCGTTGCCGTTCGTGTCTTCGTTTTGCTCTTCGAAGAAGAAGTTGTTGTACGCGCTCTTCGGGTCGAACTCGAAGAGGCGGTTGCCATCGTCCACCGTGTAGGGGTCCGTCGTCGGCGAGCCGTGTTCCTTGAGGGTGACCGGGAAGAGCTTGCGATCGACATCGACGGCGACCTCCTCGCCAAAGCGCGAGCAGCTCGGGTCGACGTTCACCACGAAGAGCGGATCGTCGCGGAAGTCTTCGTTCGCGAACCGCGCGCGGATCGCCTGCAAATCAAGGGGCTGCGAGAACGCCACGGTGATCGGCGCGTAGACACCGAAGCCGTCCAGCTCGTCGAACACTTCGCGCAGGTGAGCCTCCCACTTGGTGCGCGCGACGAGCCCTACGTTGAGCCTTCGCCCCGTGGGCGACGAGGCGTCGTACCGCGTGGCCAAGTCGTTCGGGAGCGGCACGTTCGGAAGCGGACGCTTGCCGAGGTCGAACACGACCTGGGGACCGCCGTCGCGGCTCGAGGCCACGAGCCCCTCCCCCGCGGTGGAGCTGCAACTCGCCGCGAGCGCCCCAAGCACCAACACGCCCGTGCAACCTGCAAGGACTCGCCCAAACTTCGACCCGATCGTCCCCAACTTCATCGCGACCTCGTCCGCCTTTGCGCGTTTTGGTCGCATGATTTCGGCTACTTGAAAATGTCTTTCGCACGCGAAGGAAGCAGCGGCGCGGAAGGTGCGCTAGGGCTCCAGCCCCTCGAGGAGCGTCTCGAGCGCTTCGTCGAGGGCCTTGCGGCCGACGGTCTCACGCCGGAAGAGCCCGTCCATGGTCAGCATGGTGATGCCGTGGACCTCCGCCCAGCACGCCGCGGCCTGGCTTCGCACGCGGCGCTTGCGGAGGAGCCCTTCCCGCTGACCGCGCTCGAGCATCTCGAGCATGACCCCGAAGGCGGCACGCGAGCGAGGATTCTCGTGGACGGCCGCGCCGGCTTCTTGGCTGAACATGAGCCGGTAGAGGCCCGGGTTCTCCACGCCGAACGACACGTACGCGCGCGCGACGGCCAGGTATTCCGCGCGAAGCTCGGCACCGGGCCCGGGCATCGCGGCAAGGCACGCCTCCCGAAGGCGGTCGAAGCCCATGAGCGCGAGCTCGGCGAGGAGCGCGGCCTTGTCCTCGAAGTGGTTGTAGGGCGCCGTGTGACTCACGCCCGCCCGGCGCGCGACCTCGCGGAGCGTGAACTGCCAGCTCGGGTCCTCCCGAAGCATGGCCTCCGCCGTCTCCAAGAGCGCACGGCGCAGGTCACCGTGATGGTACCGACGCCCGCCCGCGGTCGCCTTGGCCCTCGATCCCGTCGAATCGTCCATGTTGACACCACCAACATACGCCCTATGTTGCCGTTGTCTACATTGGAGAGCACCATGACCGAAAGCACGCCGACCGCCTCGAACGATGCCGAGGAGTCGCGCCGAAAGACCTGGTCTTCGTACAAGCGCGCCAACCTCGAGGGCCCCTTCGACGCGATCGTCATCGGCTCCGGTCTCGGTGGTCTGGCGGCGGCGGCTCACCTCGCGCACCACGGCCATAAGGTCCTGGTCCTCGAGCAGCACTACGTGGCCGGCGGCTTCACGCACGTCTTCCACCGCCCCGGCTTCGAATGGGACGTGGGCGTCCACTACGTCGGCGGCATGCAGCCCGGCTCCTTCTTGCAAAAGCAGTTCGCGGCGATCTCGGACGGGACCCTCTCCTGGGCCGACATGGGCGAGGTCTACGACGAGGTGCACGTGGGAGAAGAGTCGTTCCGCTTTCCCAAAGGAAGACGGGCACTTCGCGCAGCCCTGGTCGACCGGTTCCCCCGTGAGGAAGCCGCCATCGACGGGTACTTCGCCGCCATCGCCTCGGTGCAGAAGGCGAGCCGCTTCTACTTCGCCGAGAAGGCCGTGCCGAACCTCGTCGCCGGGATCGCCGGCGGGCTTCTCCGCCGCGGCATGCTGCAATGGAGCGATCGCACGACGAAAGACGTGCTCGACGAGCTGGGTGCGAGCCCGCTGCTTCAAGCCGTGCTCACCACACAGTACGGCGACTACGGGATGCCCCCGCGGCAAGCGAGCTTCGCGATCCACGCGATGGTGGTGAACCACTACTTCCACGGCGGCTATTACCCGGTCGGGGGCTCGGGCCGCATCGCCGAGAGTATCGCGCCGGTCATCACGCGCAACGGCGGACAAATTCTGGTCTCCGCCGAGGTCGCGTCGATCGTCGTCGAAGGCGGCGCGGCGGTGGGCGTCCGCATGAAGGACGGCAAAGTGCTTCGCGCGAAGACCATCATCTCCGACGCCGGCGCCGAGCTCACATTCCGCAAGCTGCTCCCGCCCGAAGTGGCGACCAAGCACGGCTACGGCGAGCTCCTCACGCACGTGAAGCCCTCGGCCTCGCACGTAAGCCTGTACGTCGGTCTCTCGAAGAGCGCGGAGGAGCTCGCGCTGCCGAAGAACAACTTTTGGATCTATCCGCACGAGGACCACGATCGCGCCGTCGCGGAGGCCGAGTTGAATCCCGAAGCGCCGCTTCCCGTGGTCTACGTCTCCTTCCCCTCCGCGAAAGACCCGACCTTTGCCGAACGTCATCCGGGGCGTGCGACCATCGAGCTCGTCACCATGGCGCCGTGGACATGGTTCTCGCAGTGGGACGGCACACGGTGGAAGAAGCGCGGCGACGACTACGAGGCCCTGAAGGAGACGATCACAAAGCGCCTGCTCGCCACGCTCGAGAAGCACGTGCCCGCGGCGATGGGACACATCGCCCACGCGGAGCTCTCGACGCCGCTGTCGACGAAGCACTTCGCGGCGTGGGAGCACGGCGAGATCTATGGTCTAGACCACGGTCCCGAGCGCTTCCGGCAGCGGTGGCTGAAGCCGAAGACGAAAGTCCCTGGCCTGTACCTCGCGGGGCAAGACGTGGTGACGTGCGGCGTGGCGGGCGCACTGCTCGGCGGGGTGCTGTGCGCGAGCGCGCTGCTGAAGAAGAACCTCCTCGGCTGACCGCCGCGCGGGCGCCACGAGCATACGCCGGAGCTGAAACGGACGGGACCTCCGGGTTCCGCCCGTGGTTTCTTCGCGCCGTACGCAGCAGCCGCGCTCGGGACCTGGGCAACGACCGGCGCACGGGGCAGCCGCGAGCGGGGTTAGGCGTGGCAGGCGCCAACGACCATGGAAAGAAAAAACCCCCTGAGGTGCGCAAAGCAGCAACCTAGGGGGTTATTGGAGAAAACTCCGGCAGCGACCTACTCTCCCACACTGTCGCCAGTGCAGTACCATCGGCTCCGAAGAGCTTAACTTCCGAGTTCGGGATGGGATCGGGTGGAACCTCTTCGATATCACCACCGGAAAACTTTGGATTGCATCGCAACCCGAATTCCGCGACCGAGCGTAGCGCCACTCTCTCGAGAGAGAGGGCTGTAGGCAACATCGATAGTGCCTTTGAGACATGACCAAGCCTCACGACCGATTAGTACCCGTCAGCTCCGCGCCTTGCAGCGCTTCCACACCGGGCCTATCAACCTCGTAGTCTCCGAGGGGTCTTGAGGGTCTTGCGACCGGGATACCTTGTCTTGAGGCCGGCTTCCCGCTTAGATGCTTTCAGCGGTTATCCGTTCC
>CAIOHM010000386.1 GCA_903858055.1 uncultured delta proteobacterium | reverse complement strand
CGCCCGCAACGCGGACGAAGATCTCGTGCGTGTGGTCCGGAAGCTCGAAGGCCGGGAGGCGGCTTCGGATGGGCCATGCGGCGTGCGGCACGTGATCGCCAGCCCGATAGGCGACCGTTTCACCGCTCGCCTTCACGGCGATCACGTCGAGCTCGTCGGTGCTTGCGTAGCCGTACTCGAGGACGAGTGGGTCTCGCGTTTCCGTGCGATCGTCACGGATCTCGACGCGGGCCCATTCGGCTCCATGGCGATACCCGAGGTTCGGCGATTCCTTTGCGTTCGCCGCGAACGGGAAGTTCCCGCTCCGAACTTCCTCGAACGAGGCGGCGGCCGTCGGGTCGTAGGCAAGAGACAGGTGTTTCCCGAGCACGACCTCTTCGCCGGCCTTTTCGATTCGCGCGGGAGTTGGCGCGGTCGTCTGTTCGGCACCAACTTGACGTTCGAAAGCGACAAGAAACCACGCCGCGAGCGCGACGCGAATGACCCATGCAGCCATACGAAACCCTCCGAAGCGGAGAGAACCTCAGGCGGTAGCGAGTGGCAAGGGCGCTTCCGCCCGAATCAAGCTTACTCGGCCGGCGACGCGTGCCGCGAAGGATGCAGCAAGCGCCCGACTGCACGAAACCAAGTGATCGGCGCTCCGGCCTTCACGAAGTTCTCGGCAGGAATCTTATGGACGATCTGCGCGTGCAGCTCGGGCAGCTTCGACCAGTGAACGTTCTGACGATGGTGGTGCGCCGAATGGAGCCCGAGGTTTCCCGTGAGCAGGTTGTAGATCGGATCGACGATGTTCGTGCAACCGTCCATCGCGTCGTTCGTCGGGAAGTTGGCGTGGTGGTAATACGTGACCCATACTGTGCCTACATAGGTGACCAGCATCGGGATCGCGTACACCCAGAGCGCGTTCCAAGGATTCGTGTAGAAGAGCGCAGCGAGCACGGAGACGACGGCAAGCGCTCCGAAAATCAAGCCGCGCCGGAGCTTCGGGTAGCGTGCGCCGACCTCCCACGCGCGGCCGTAACCGGTCGCCGCAACCACCACCGTGTATTCGGCCACCGACATCGCGCGACCGTCCTCGAATTTCCAGCCGGACTCGTCTCTCTCCGGTGTGAGGTAGTTGAGATGGTGGCCGAGCACGTGGTGCAGCACCCAGGTGTTCGTGACGATGCCGGTCTGCAGACCGAGCCCGACCTCGAAGAGGCGATTGAGCCACGTCTTCCGAAAGAAGTGCACGTGCTGGTGGTGGTGCCCGAAGGCCGAGACCCAGCCCTTCGGGAAGACGCCGAGCACGAACCAGAGCACCGGGACCCACCACGACTTCGCGCACGCAAAGACGGCGAGGTCCGCGGCGAAGTAGGTGGTCATGAGCGCGACGGGGATGCGGTCCGCTTCGTAGCGAAGGAGCGACATGCCACGACCGTACGAAACCCTGGGCGAAGCCTCACGTCAGCCTTCTGTCAGAAGCGTTTGACGCAGCCACACGTCGCGGACCATCGCCCAGCGCTCGTGGTCGCGCCAGGCGCCGTCGATGTACAGGTATCCCTTGGAAAAACCCTCGCGCTCGAAGCCTGCGGCCCGCGCGAGCGCCGCGGAACGTTCGTTTGCAGGCTGCACGTTTGCTTCGACGCGGTGCAGCGCGAGATCGTCGAAGGCGAACGCGAGCAAGAGTCGCATCCCGCGCGCCATGAAGCCGCGGCCGGCGTGAGGCTTGAAAGCGTAATACCCGAGATAGGCGCTGAGGAAGTTCCCGCGGACGACCTCGCTCAGGTTGAAGGCGCCGAGCAGCTGCGTGCTCTCGACGTGCTCGAGGACGCTCGGCACGTAGCTCGGGCCGAGGCGCGCCACCATGTGGTGGAACGCGGCCTCGTCGCGCGGCGGGCTCACCCACGGCTCGAGGTGATCGACGCTCCGCAGGACTGCGGTCGTGAACGCCGCGGCGTCGTCGAGGCGCGGGCGCCGCAAGCGCACCACGCCGTCCGTCCGCACTGCGAGCTCCGCCGTCATGAGGCGAGTGTAGCGGACCGCTGCCCCGGTGCCGCGCCTGATGTTACGCTTCACCCATGGCGAATCGAACGAAGGCTCCTGCGCGGCTCGTGATCGGATCTCTCCTCGCGCTCGTGATCGTGGTCGCGAGCGAACCGGAGGCCCAGGCCGACGTCACGCGCTGGTCGAGCGGCGACTGCAAGGCGCTCGCCTCCGGTGACGCGAGCTACTGCACGACGCGCGACTGCAAGGGCATCGTCCGCCACGACAAGAGCTACTGCGAGAGTGCAGACTGCAAGGGGTGGGCTTCCGGCGACGCGAGCTACTGCCAGTCGAGCGACTGCAAAGGCATCGTGCGCCGCGACAAGAGCTACTGCTCGAGCTCGTTCTGCAAAGGCGTCGCCGCGATGGACGCGAGCTACTGCGACGACAAAGTTTGCAAGGCGATCGCCCGCAAGGACAAGAGCTACTGCCCGTGACGCGCCACCGCTCCGTGCGCGCGGTTCACGGGCACGGGAAGATCTCGACGAGCAGGCGCGCGACCTCGGGGCCGCCGACCTCTGGCGTGCGCGCGAGTGCCGCCTCGAGCGCCGCTCCCTTGGCTGCGTCGCGCTCTTTCGCCTCGCGTGCGAGCACCGCGCCAAGCACGCGAACGCCCTCCCAGGCGCTCGAACAGCCTGCGCTCGCCTCGGCGCGCTGAGCGGTCACGAGGGCCAGGCCGCGGAGCAGCGCCCGGTCGAGCTGGGTGCGCGCGCGGAGGTGCAGCGACGTGTTCGTCGCGACGCCCGTGGGGTTGTCGAGGTCGCGCCAGCACCGAACCGCCAGGAGTCCGTCGTAGATTCGTTCGTGGGTTTCGACGGAGAGCGCGTGCACGTAGCGCGCCAGGCTCACGTGCTCCGCGCTCTCGCGTGGCCGACCACCCGAATACTTCGCCCACATGGAATCGCAGTCTTTGGCCGCATCGCGTGCGCTCGTAGACTCCTTGAACACCGAGAAGTAGAGCCACGCGAGGAGCGACGCCTCGATGCGAGCCGCTTGCACCGTCGGCGTTTCTCCGCCGATCCCTTTCACGAACGCATCGTTGAGGATCGGTCGAAGGATGGCGGGCCCCACGCAGCGCTCGCGGTAGGTGACGAGCTCCGCTTCGCTCATGTCGCGGCAAAGCTTGGGTGCCGCGGCGTAGTGCTCGTCCTCGCGGCGGGAGACGCGCGACTCGATGCCTTGATCTTGGCTGTAGAGTACACGTGCTTGGAGGAAGTCGTCGGAGCTCGGAACCTTCGCGCTGCCAAAGCCGAGGAGCGAGCGGATCTCCTCGAAGGCCGCTACGCGCGAGAGCGCCGAAATGCTCGCCTCGAAAGGCGCGTAGGCGTTCGAGTCAGCGATGCATGCCGGCCACGCGTCGCTCGAGGGGCTGCGTGGCGTGTAGTCGTCCGCCGGCCGCGTGCACGTTCCTTCGACGACAGGGCGAAGCGTCGAATCCGCGCTGCAGTTCGCGCCTGCTCCGCCGTCGCCCGCGCCTGCGTCGACGCGAGCGGTCGGCGTGGGGTCGGAAGCCTCGCAACCCGCGAGGATGACGAGGCCAAGGGCCGTGCGAAGGGAGAGGGCGCGTGCGTGGGCTGTGACGTTCATGGGGCTACCAACCGAACTCGAAGCCGATCACGAGCGATCGTCCCGCCCCGTTGATGCTCGAGCCATGCGTCCGATACGCAACGTCGCCAACGTTTTCAATCGCACCGAAGACGGCGGCGCTTCGGTCGATGCGAACGCCCGCGCGAACGTCGGCGACGACGAAGCCGGGGGTACCCCCGAGAGGAATGCGTGCGTCCGAGTAGTCGGTCGGCGCGAGCCGGGTTTGTGCCGTCGCCCAGCGGAGCCCGGCGGAGGCGTACGAGGCGCGCGTCGGGGCCATGCGGAGCTCGATGGTGCCGTTGAGCGGGGGAACACGCGAGAGCGGGACGGTCGCGGCGTAGTCGCTGCCGCCGAGCACCGGCGCGGGCTGCGGGTTGGGCCCGTCTCCGTAGGCGAAGCTCACGTTCGCGCGAACGCGGAGCCATGACCAGGGCGCGGCCTGCACCGAAGCCTCGAGGCCGTCGAGGGTGGAGTCGCCGAGGAGATTGACGAGCTGGTAGCGTGACCACGAAGCGGTGCAGGCGGGCGTGCTTGGCGGGCAGTCGCCCAGCTCACGGTAGGAGCGCGCGATCGCGTCGCGCGTGCGCGAGCGAAAGGCCCAGAGCTCCGCGCGATGGGGCCCCTCTTCGAAGCGAACGCCGATCTCGGCACCCAGCGTGGTCTCGGGGCGAAGGTTCGCGTTTTCGAAGAGGAAGCCCGGACCCGACTGCTGCCGTGCCGTGAGGTCGTCGAGGTTGGGCGCTCGAAAGGACCGGTCGACGTTCGCGAGGAGAGTCCATTCCGGCGCGGGACGCCAACGAAGCGTCGCATGCGCCGCGGTCGGCCACCACGAAGCATCGACGCGCTCGGTGCCCGAGCTCGCATCGCGCGGAGCCGAGGCCGCGACGAACCCGAGGCGTGCCCCGGCGATCAACGCGACGTCGCCGCGCGTCAGCGTCGCCTCCGCGAACGCGCCGCTCTGGAGGTAGCGCGACCCCTCCACGTATTGACCGCGCGAGAGCTCGCGAACGACGTCGATGTCCGTGAACGCGAGCCACGAGCGGGAAGCGAGCGTGTCGAAGTAGCCCTCGGCGCCGTGCTTCAGCGTGAGCGCGGCTCGCGGCGCGAGACGAAAGGCCTCCGAGGTCGCCTCCCAAGAAGCTCCGAGCGTGTCGACGGCGTCGCGTCCGGTGTTCTCGATGGCGCTCGCGGGGCGGCGCAGCGTTCGGCGCTCGTGTTGCCGCTGGTAGGAAAAGACGGCGCGCGTGCGGTTCGCAAGGGCTCCGAGGCGGTCCTCGTAGGCCACGTACGCCAGGGTGCGGAACTGCTCGTCGACGCGAAGGCACTCGCTGCGCGGCGCGTACGGAGCGGGGCACTGGTCGGTGCGCGGCACGTCGAAGAGCCTGTGCACGTACGCCGCCGCGACGATGCGTGCATCTTCCCCGAATCGAAAGACTGCGCGTCCATCCGCCGTGACCTCGCCAAAACCGGTGCCGAGCTGCGTTCGTCCGTCGTCCGCAAAGGCCGGGACGAGGACCGGAGCGCCGCCGTCGCCGAAAACCGGCCCGCCGCTCCGCAGGAGGCCGACGCGTCGCGTGGAGAAACCGACCAGCGCGCTGCCGTTCGACCCGAGGGTGAAGTCGTTCTGGACCCGGAGGCTCCACTCGTCGTCCGCGGAGCCGTAGCGCCCGAACGCACGCGGGTGCGCGCCGCGCTCGCCGGCTTCGCGCTCTTGGGGCTCGAGTGGGGTCATCGCGATCGCACCGCCAATGGCGTCGGAACCGAAGCGCGTGGACGCGCCACCTCGGAACACCTCGATCGCGCCGATCGTGCGGGGGTCCACCGTGAAGAGGTACTGGTTCGGGCCCTGGCGCCACGACGCGTTGTTGAGGCGGATGCCGTCGAAGAGCAGCACCGTCTGCTGACCCGTGCGCCCGCGCACGTAGGCTGAGGCCTGCCCGTGCGCGCTTTGCTGAATGAAGACACCGGGCTCGTAGCGCAGCGCCTCGGGGGTGGAACGCGCGAGGCGCTCCTGCATGTCGCGCGCCGTGACCGTGCTCGTCGCTTGCCCCACGATGCCGCCGCGCGCGGTGACGTCCTCGGGGTCGAGATCGGCCTCGAGTCTCGCGGGTGCGTTCGTCTCCGCGGGGGGCCTGGCGGTGGCGGGATCCGCGGCGAGGGTGTCGGCGCTAGCGACGCCCGCGACGAGGCCGATCGCCGCGCTCGAGGTCATGCGAAGCCGCACCCGCCGGTCCATCGCGTCGTCCGGTAACGCCATTCGGCAGGGCAGGCAACGGCTCCCGTCCGCGCGCCCACTCGGCCATGAAGAGGCTCGCGGAGATCGCGACGTTGAGCGAGCCCACGACGCCGGTGCCCGGAATCGTGACCATTTGGTCACAGCGCGCGCGCACGCGCTCCGAGATGCCCTCGACCTCGTGACCGACGACGATCGCGACCGGGCCGCGCAAGGGGGCACCAAAGAGCGGCGCCTCGACGTCGGACTCGCCTCCGACGACGCGCACGCCGCGCGCACGGAGCTTGTCGAGGGCACCCGCGAGATCGGTCGTCCGAGCGAGCGCGAGGTGCTCCGCGCCGCCCTCGGCGATGCGCACGGCGTCGGGCGGGAGGCCGGGGTGCGGAGCCGGCGAGCCGAGGAGTAGCGCGCGTGCCCCGAAAAATGCAGCGGAGCGTGCGATCGCGCCGATGTTGTGCGGGTTGCGGACACGGTCGAGAACGACGCAGAGGCCCTGCGCGGCGACGAGCTCGTCCGCGAGCTCGCCGATGGCGTGCCACGAACGTTCGAGCACCTCGAGGACGACGCCTTCGTGGTTCGGGGTGTGCACGCGTCGCGTCAGCTCGGCGTCGGCGGCGCGTTGAATGCGAACGCGCGCGCGCGAAGCCACCTCGGCGAGCTCGGGGAGTGCCTGAAGGGCCTCCTG
>CAIOHM010000385.1 GCA_903858055.1 uncultured delta proteobacterium | reverse complement strand
AGCGCGTGCGCGAGGTGCTCGGCTCCACCGTCTTCCAAACGGCGAGCGGCCCGCTGCAGGTCACGTGCTCGATCGGAGTCTCCTCGTGGCCTCAGGGGGACGGCTCTTGGGAGAGCCTCTTCAAGGCGGCGGACGAGGCGCTCTACGAGTCGAAGCGCAACGGCCGCAACCGCACGACCATGGCCCCGCAGGCGAAGCCCTCGCCGCGCGAGACGCACGCGCCGCCACGAAACTCGCAGTTTCCCCCGGCGTCGTCGGTGCTCCGCGCCGCGCCGCTCCCGTCGAGCGGGCGCATCCCCAGTTTGTCGCGTATCAAGACCCTGTGAGCGTGCGAGGTCTCGCGGCAACGGCGGCTTTGGCTACGGTGGGGGCGCTCGTCGCGCTCCTCGCGTCGTCGTCCGTCGACGCTCCCGTCGCGTACGCACGTCGCCCGGCGTGCCCCGCAGAGATGGCGCAGGTCGGTGCGTTCTGCATGGATCGGTGGGAGGCCTACGTCGTCGAGGTGGTGGGCAAGAAGACCCGTGGCCACTCGCCGTACGTGCCCGTGGAGGGCCTCACGGTGCGGGCCATCGCGCGTGCGCGCGCCGTGCCCCAGGCGTACATTTCCGGCGCCGAGGCCGAAGGCGCGTGCAAGCAAGCGGGCAAGCGCCTCTGCAGCGAGACGGAGTTCGAGACCGCGTGCATGGGCGCGAAGAAGACCGCGTGGCCCTACGGTGAGACCCACGTCGCCGGCGCGTGCAACGACACGGGCCGCAAGAGCCCGCTCGATGTGCTCTTCGCGTCGCTCGGCCCCAAGCGCTACGAGCCCGAGGCGATGAACGACGTGCGCTTGAACCAGGTGCAAGGAACGCTCGCGCGCACCGGCTCGCATGCGCGGTGCACCGCGGGCAACGGCATTTACGACCTCGTGGGCAACCTCCACGAGTGGACGAGCGACCCGAGCGGCACGTTCCGCGGCGGCTACTACCTCGACACGCACATCAACGGCGAGGGCTGCCACTACCGCACGAGCGCCCATCACTTTCGCTACCACGACTACTCGACCGGATTTCGCTGCTGCCGCGACGCGCGCTGAGGGCGCGTTCATGGGGCACGGTGAGCCTTTCGACGCGGTGCGACGAGGAATTTTGCGGCACGCGAGCACTGCCGTGGGGGCCGCTCGTGGTAGGGGACGGCCATGCTCGTCGACCTTCCCGCTGCGCTCCCGCTCCCCGTCAACGAACCGGTCTTGAACTACGCGCCCGGCAGCGCCGAGCGTGAGACGTTGAAGCACGCGCTCGACGATCAGCGCTCGAAGGTCGTCGAGCTCCCGCACGTGATCGGCGGCGTCGAACGCCAAGTCGGCGAGCGCATCGCGGTTCGTGAGCCCCACGCGCACGCGCGCGTCCGCGGCCACCTCCACGACGGTGGCGCGCCCATGGCCGTCGAAGCGATTCGCGCGGCGAAAGACGCTCATCACGACTGGTCGCGCATGCCGTTCGAGGAGCGCGCGCGCGTGTTCCTCCGCGCCGCCGACCTGCTCGCCGGTCCGTGGCGCGCGACGCTGAACGCCGCCACCATGCTCGGGCAGAGCAAGACCGCGTTCCAGGCCGAGATCGACGCGGCGTGCGAGCTCATCGACTTTCTCCGCTTCAACGTGGCGTTCGCGTCGCGGATGAACGACCAGCCGATTTCACCCGCAGGGATGCGAAACGTCTCCGAGCTCCGTGGGCTCGAGGGCTTCGTCTTCGCGGTGACGCCCTTCAACTTCACCGCCATCGGCGCGAACCTCCCGGCAGCGCCGGCGCTCATGGGCAACACCGTCGTGTGGAAGCCCGCCGAGACCCAGGCCCTCGCCGCGCACTACACGATGAAGCTCTTCGAGGCCGCGGGGCTCCCGCCCGGTGTCATCAACCTCGTGAACGGGCGCGGCGCGCCGATCGCCGACGCGTGCCTTGCGAGCGAAGATCTCGCCGGGATCCACTTCACGGGGTCGACCGCGGTCTTCCAGCACCTCTGGCGCCAGGTCGGCGAGCGCATCTCGTCTTACCGCACCTACCCGCGCATCGTCGGCGAGACCGGCGGCAAGGACTTCGTCTTTGCGCACCCGAGCGCGGAGCCCGATGCGCTCGCGGTGGCGCTCGTGCGCGGCGCGTTCGAGTTTCAGGGACAGAAGTGCTCGGCAGCCTCGCGCGCGTACGTGCCGAAGTCCCTCTGGAAGAAGATCCGCGACCGTGTCGTCGACGAGACCAAGCGTTTGCGCATGGGCGACGTGACGGACTTTCGCAACTTCATGGGCGCGGTCATCGACGAGCGCGCGTTCAAGCGTCTCGCGGGCTGGCTCGATCGCATCAACGAAGACGCCACGTGCAGCGTGTTGGCGGGCGGCAGCGCCGACGACCGCGAGGGCTACTTCGTGCAGCCGACCGTGGTCGACATCGCCGACCCGCGCCACAAGCTCTTCCAAGAGGAGCTCTTTGGGCCGGTGCTCGCGGTCTACGTCTACGACGACACGGCCGTCGACGCCGTGCTCGAGCTCATCGACACGACGAGCCCCTACGCGCTCACGGGCGCCATCTTCGCGCGCGACCGCAAGGCCGTCGCGCACGCGGCCGACAAGCTCCGCCACGCGGCCGGCAACCTCTACATCAACGACAAGCCCACGGGCGCGGTCGTCGGTCAGCAACCTTTCGGCGGCGCGCGCGCCAGCGGCACCAACGACAAGGCGGGCAGCGCCCTCAACCTCGCGCGCTGGGTCTCGCCACGCACGGTCAAGGAGACCTACGTGCCGCCGGTGCAGGTGAGCTACCCGTTCATGGCCGACGCGTGAGACCGGCGCTCGCCCGCGATCTCGCGCAGCTGCGCGCTTCGGTCTTCGCCGACCTCGCGCCCGCCATCGCGGCGCGGAAAGAAGCGGGTTTGCCGCTTGCGCCGTTGCACATTGGCGATACGCACCGCCCACCCGCCGCGACGCTCGAGGACCTTCCCGCCTGGGGCCGAGACGCCTCGAGCTACGCGTACGGCGCGCTCGGTGGCGTGCCGGCCCTCCGCGATCGCCTCGCCGAGACCCTGACGACGGCGCATGGGCT
>CAIOHM010000384.1 GCA_903858055.1 uncultured delta proteobacterium | reverse complement strand
GTCGAGGACGAGTAACTCTGGCTCGAGGGCGAGCGCGCGCGCGATGGCGATGCGCTGACGTTGACCGCCCGAAAACGCCGAGGGAAAGCGTTCGAGCGTGTCTTCGCCCAGGCCGACCTGCGCCAAGAGCTCGCGCACCTGCGGCTCGGCGGCGCGCGCGGACTTCGCGAGCCCGTGCACGACGAGGGGCTCGGCGACGATCGTGCGCACGTCGTGGTGCGGGTTCAGGCTCGCGTACGGGTCCTGGAAGACGATCTGCATGCGGCGACGGAGCGGCCGCAACGCGCGATCGTCGAGCGCATGAATCGCGACGCCGTCGAACGTGATGGACCCCGAAGACGGGGCGACGAGGCGCAACGCCAAGCGTGCGAGCGTGCTCTTGCCCGAGCCGCTCTCGCCCACGATGCCCAGTGTTTCTCCTCGCGAGAGCTCGAGAGAGACCTCGCGAACAGCCGGCACCTGCGTGCGCGAAAAGACGCCGGAGCGAAAGACCTTCGAGACGCTTTCGAGCGTGAGCAACGGCGCGCTCATGGCAGCGGCTCCTGCGGAACCGGACAACGGACGGCGCGCCCGGGCGCCAGCGTCACGAGGGCGGGGCCTGGGCTCGTGCGGCAGCCCTCGCGTGCTTGATGGCAACGCTCCGCGAAGCGGCACCCCGCGGGCCAACGCTCGGGCGCGGGTACGGTCCCCGGGATCGCGCGCAGGCGCCCACGGCCGCGCGACGCCTCTCCGAGCTCGGGCCGTGCCGCGAGCAGCGCGCGCGTGTAGGGGTGAAGCGGCGCGCGAAAGACCTCGTCCGTGGGTCCGCTCTCGACGACCTGGCCCGCGTAGAGCACGACCACGCGATCGGCGCGCTCCGCCACAACCCCGAGATCGTGCGTGACGAGGACCAGGCTCAAACGCTCCTCGGCGCGGAGGCGATCGAGCAGGTCGAGCACTTGCGCTTGGAGCGTTGGGTCGAGCGCCGTGGTGGGTTCGTCGGCGAGCACGAGCGAGGGCTTCGCCGCGATGGCGATCGCGATGAGCACGCGCTGACGCAGGCCGCCGGAGAGCTCGTGGGGAAAGCGCCGCGCACCTTCGCTCGGATCGGGAAAACCCACGGCGCGAAGCACATGCTCCACGCGAGCCGCGAGCTCTCGCCCGCGCAGGTTTTCGTGCAGCGTGATCGCCTCGGCGACCTGGTCGCCCACGCGCATCACCGGGTCGAGGCTGGTCATCGGGTCTTGGAAGATCATCGCGATGCCCTTGCCGCGGAGGCTCCGAAGAGCGGCCGGGGCGAGGTCGAGGACGGAGGCTTCGCGGAAGGTGAGCTCTTCGGCGCGCACCTCGCCCTCGGGGCCGAGGAGGCGGAGGATCGCGAGCGAGGTCACGCTCTTTCCCGAGCCGCTCTCGCCGACGATCGCGACGCATTCGCCCTCGTCCACCGCGAAGGTCACGTCGTCGACGACCGTGCGCACGGTCCCCTCGCGGCGAAAGCGCACAGAGAGACCACGAACGACGAGGAGCGGAACCGCAGCCACAGCCAGGAGATACCATGGAATCGCGCATCCTCGCTGGACGAGGCGCCGTTTCGTTGGCAAACCATGCGGGCCATGAAGAACGCGTCTCGCACCTCGCTCGCTCTCGTCGCCGTCCTCTCGCTCGCGTGCGCGAAGTCGTCTGCGCAGGAGCCCGCGCCGCCGATCGCCGTGCGCGCGGAAGCGGCCCCGCTCGCCGAGACGAAGGTCGACAGCGCCGACCACACGGTGAGCTTCGACCAAAAGGGCGCTTGCGCGCTGGGCTCCGTCTGCACCGCCGTGATTCGCCTCGAGACCAAGGGCGGCTTCCACGTGAACGAGCAGTTTCCCTACAAGTTCAAGGGCGTCGAGGCGCCTGGCGTCGAGCTCCAGGGGGCGGACGCGGCGAAGAAGAACGACTTCTCGAAGGCTGCGGGAGACCTGACCATCGAGAGCAAGACGGTCGCGACGCTCGCCGTGCGCTTCAAGCCCGTCGCCCAAAACGGCAAGATCTCCGGCGTCTACAAGTATGCAATCTGCAACGAAGCGAACTGCTTCCCGAAAGAGGCCGCCATGAGCCTCGCGGTCGTCACGAAGTAGCGCTCGCCCGTACGCGCCTCAAGTGGGGCGCTGAGCCCGCGGGTAGCTGCCGAAGGTGCGGACGATCGGGCAACGGCGCTCGAGCTCCGCGAGGGCGCGAGCCACGTGCTCATCCTCGCGGTGCCCCTCGAGGTCGACGATGAAGACGTAGTCCCACGCTTTCTCGCGGCTCGGTCGCGACTCGATGCGCGAGAGGTTCACGCCTTCGTTTTCGAAGACCTCGAGCACGTGACGGAGCGCGCCCTTGCCGTCGCGGAGCGAGAAGGCGAGCGTCGTCTTGTCGTCGCCCGTGGGGCGGCTGTCTTCCTTGGCGAGGAGCACGAAGCGCGTGGCGTTCTCGGTGCGATCCTGAACCGCGGGCACGAGCACGGGGAGGCTATGGAGCTCGGCCGCGAGGCGGCTCGCGATCGCGGCGGTGGACGGATCGCCCGCGGCCTCGCGCGCGGCAGCCGCCGTCGAGGATGCGTGGATCAGCTGCGCGTGGGGCAGATGCTTCGCGAGCCACTCGCGGCACTGCCCGAACGCCTGCGGATGCGAGATGACCCTCGTGATGGCCGCGAGGCTCGGGGCGCGGGAGAGCAGCGCTTGCTCGACCGGGAGGATCCACTCGCGCCGCAGGTGCACGCCGCCGTCGAGGAGGCAATCGAGCGTGTAGCTGACGGACCCTTCGGTCGAGTTCTCGATCGGCGCGACACCGTAATCCACGCTGCCTCGGCGAACGGCGTCGGCCACGGCGGCAATGGTCGGCAGCTCGACGTAACGAACCCCGAGGCCGAAGAGCGAGCGCGCCGCCATGTGCGAGAACGTTCCCTCGGGACCAAGGTAGCCGACGGCCATCGGCTGCTGCAGCGCGAGGCACGCGCTCATGATCTCTCGGTACACGGCCGAAATCGCCTGGGGTGGGAACTTCCCGTGCGCCCGCGCTGCGAGGCGCTCGAGCACGAGGCGCTCGCGGTCCGGGTCGTGGAGCGGGAGACCGGCCTCGCGTTTCGCAGCGGCGACCTCGTCAACGAGCGACGCCCGCTTTTCGAGGAGCGCGATGAGCTCGTCGTCGATGGTGTCCACGACGGTGCGGAGTTCGGGAAGCGGGCGAGCCATGACGCAGAGCGTAACCGGTGCGGTCGCGTCGGGCCACGCTTTCGACGCAGGGGTGCGTCAAAAATTTCGCACGGTCCCCACAAGAAAACCGGCGGCGCTTAGAACGAAACCATCCGTCGAGTCACCTGCTAACCGCCCGAGATGACCGAAGTATGACAAAGCGGGCGCAAAACGCGAAGGTTTCCCTACACAATGCGACAAAAATGAAGCCAAAGCTTGACGCAGAGCGAAACAGCGCGGACACTTTCACCACCCGCATGACTCACGTTGCAACGCGTCAAACCGCCGACTCGGCCGCCCTCGAGGGCGCGTGGGCGGTTTCGTTGGTCGCGTCGGGTGTCGTCGCGTCGGGCGTCGTCGCGTCGGGCGTCGTGCTCCTTCCGGTCCTTGCGCTCCTTATTGGCCTCGGGGTGATTCTCCTCCCCGAGGGTACAAGGTGCGGGCCGCCAGGTAAGTAGGCCGAAAGTAGCAAAAACCCTGGCCCCCGCACCGAACAGGTGCCGGGGGCCGTTTCGTATCCGAGTCGTGCGCAATGTCTGGAGGTTCCTCATGAGCGATGGTTCTGCAAACAAGGCTTCTCCCCTCGACCCGAAGACCGTCGTCGCGGTGATCGGGTACCGCGGGAGCGCTCAAACCGCGGCGAAGAACCTCCTTGCGGCGGGGCATGAGGTCCGTGTGGCGGTGCGTCCCGGCGGCATGAGCTGGGTCCGCGCCTTCGAAGACGGCTTCCGTCCGGTCGCGATCGCCGAGGCTCTGCCCGGCGCGGGCATCGTCGTGGTCGCCGTGCCCGAGCTCGAGCAGTCGCAGCTCTTCGCATCGCTCATCTCGAAGCATCTCGAGCCCGGGACGCTCGTGCTCCTCGAGGCGACCGCCGCTGCCGTAGCGGGTGCCGTCCCCATTCCCGACTCGGTCGACGTGGCATGCGCACGCCTCCGCGCGACCAAGCCGGGCGAGACCGCGGCGAGCGAGGGCAGCGAGGCCGTCGTGATCGCCGTTCATCGCGACGTGACCGGCAACGCGACGGAGCGCACTGCCGCTTACGCGCGCACGGCCTTCAAGCAGGGGCGCCTGGTAACCTCCAATTTCGCGGTCGAGGCCGACATCGACGTTGCGGGTTACGCCGCGGAGAAGGGGAGCTCGCAAGCGCTGCTTTCCTCCTGGGAAGAGCAAGGTTCGCTCACGGGCTACGAGCCCGACGAAGCGCGGCAACGCACGCTCGAGAGCCTCTCGGCCGCTGTCACCGGCGAAGGGCCGCTTCGGTTGCCGCCCATGCCACCCTCGAGCCGCCCCGTGGCGGGAGGTGCCTCGTGAAGGACGCTGCCGCCGTGAAGAGCGCGGGTCGCCGACGCCTGTCGGGAGCGCACATCCTTTGGGAAGCCCTCGTGCACGAGGGCGTCGAGGTCGTCTTCGGCTACCCCGGCGGCGCGATCATGCCCGCCTACGACACGCTCCTCGACTACCCGATCCGCCACGTGCTCGTGCGCCACGAGCAAGGCGCTTCGCACATGGCCGACGGCTACGCGCGCGCCAGTGGCAAGGTGGGGTGCTGCATTGCCACCAGCGGCCCGGGCGCCACGAACCTCGTCACGGGCATTGCCACCGCGATGCTCGACTCGATCCCGCTCGTCGCGATCACCGGGCAGGTTGCATCGAAGCTCATCGGCAGCGACGCCTTTCAAGAGGTCGACATCACCGGCGTGACGCTGCCGATCACGAAGCACAACTACCTCGTCACGCGGGTCGAAGACATCGGCCCGACGATCCGTGAGGCGTTCTACGTGGCGCGCAGCGGTCGCCCAGGCCCGGTGCTCGTGGACATCACGAAGGACGCGCAGCAGGCGTTCATGGAGTGGGCGTTCGACCCGCGCCCCGTTCGCATGCGTGGCTACCGGCCCGAGCACGCGCTCTCCGAGGCGGACTTGGAAGCGGCCGTGCGCCTCATCGAAAACGCGGAAAAGCCGGTGATCCTCGCCGGTCACGGCATCGTGCAGGCCGGCGCCACGGAGCTCGTGAAGGCCTTCGCCGAGAAGCACGACATCCCTGTAGCCTGCACGCTTCTTGGGCTCGGTGGGTTCCCGGCGACGCACCCTCTCTGCCTTGGCATGATGGGCATGCACGGCGAGGCGTGGGTCAATCAGTCGATTCAGGAGGCGGACCTCCTGCTTGCCATCGGCATGCGCTTCGACGACCGCGTAACCGGCAAGCTCGAAACGTACGCGCCGCGTGCCCGCAAGATTCACTTCGAGCGCGATCAGGCCGAGGTCAACAAGAACGTGAAGGTCGACGTGGCCCTCGTGGGCGACCTCGCCGACGCCGTCGCCACGCTGCAGGCGCGCACGAAGGCCAAGTCGCACGGAACATGGAGTTCGCGCATCCGTGAGCTCAAGGGCGATGCGGCGGTGCGGGACATCCAGCAGATGCCGTCGTCGGACAAGCTCTACGCCGCGCACGTGATGCACGACCTCTGGCGCCTCACCGAAGGGAAGGCGCTCGTCGTGACCGACGTCGGTCAGCACCAGATGTGGGAAGCTCAGTACTACAAGCACGACTACGCGCGCCGCCTCGTGACGAGCGGCGGCCTCGGCACCATGGGCTTCGCGCTCCCGGCGGCAACCGGCGCGAAGATCGCGTGCCCAAACGAAGAGGTTTGGGTCGTGGCGGGCGACGGCGGCTTCCAGATGACCGCGTGCGAGCTGAGCACCCTCGCGCAAGAGGGCGTGAAGGTGAACATCGCGGTGATCAACAACGGCTACCTCGGCATGGTCCGCCAGTGGCAGCAGTTCTTCTACGACGGTCGCTACTCGGCGACGCCGATGCGCAGCCCCGACTTCGTGAAGCTCGCGGAGGCGCACGGCCTCAAGGGCATCCGCGTCACGCGTCGCGAAGACGTCGAAGCCGCGGTCCGCGCCGCGCAAGCTCACCCGGAGACCGTGCTCGTCGAGTTCCGCGTGGAGCAAGAAGACTCCGTCTACCCGATGGTCCCCGCCGGCGCGGCGCTCAACGAGATGATCCGCCGCCCGAGCGCGATCGTCGAAACCGCCGCGGACGAGTGACGCAAAAGAGCGACTTCAAGAGGAAAGATCCATGCCTCCGTTCATCACCCAGCACACCATCGTCGCGTACCTCGAAGACCTCCCGGGCGTGCTCACGCGCGTGACCACGCTCGTGCGCCGCCGCGGCTACAACATCGCTTCGCTGAGCGTCGGCGGCACCGAGAAGCCTGGCGTGTCGCGCCTCACGGTCGTCTTCGACGCGGACGCGGACGGCGCACGTCGCCTCGTCGCGAACCTCTACAAGCTCGTCAACGTGCTCTTCGTCGAGCACGCCAAGGGCGGCCAAGAGGTCGTGAGCCGCGAGCTCGCGCTCATCAAGGTCACGGCCACGAGCTCGTCGCGTGCTGCGATTCTTCAGCTCGTCGAGGCTTTCAAGGCGCGCGCGGTCGACATCGACGCGACGTGCATGGTGCTCGAGATCACGGACACCGCGGAGCGCATCGACTCGTTCGTTCAAGTGCTCGAGAGCTACGGCATCCTCGAGCTCGTGCGCACGGGCACCGTGGCCATGCGTCGCGGCGTCGACGCGGCGTTCGTCGAGAAGCGCACGGAGGCTCTGAGCGCCTCGATGCTTCCGCCCGCCGGCGACGACGACGAGGCCGCGTAGCAAGCGCCGCGCTCCGCTCCCGATTCCCGTTACGCGCTCCCGCATG
>CAIOHM010000383.1 GCA_903858055.1 uncultured delta proteobacterium | reverse complement strand
GGCGCTGAACGCGCGCCTCGCCGACGGCCTCGACCTCCACAGCCAGCTCAAGGTCGCGCACTGGAACGTGAAGGGACCTCACTTCGCCGCGATGCACCCGCTCTTCGAGGCGATGGCGACGAGCCTCGCCGCCCACAACGACGCCTTCGCCGAGCGCGCCGTCACCCTCGGCGCGCGCGCATACGGCACGGCCCGTCACGTGGCGGGAGCCTCTTCCCTGCCCGAGTACCCGCAAGAGACGACGCGCGATCTCGAGCACGTCGAGCTCCTCGCCGAGCGCGTCGACGCCTACTTGCATGGTCTCCGGGGCTCGCGAGCGCTTGCCGAAGAGCTCCGCGACGCCGACACGGGCGACTTGCTTACGGGCGTGGTGCTCGAGTTCGAGAAGCACGGCTGGTTCCTGCGCGCCTCGCTCGAGACGTGATTCGGTCACAACCTCAGAGCCCGCCCGTGAGCGCGTCGAGGGGGTCGAGGAGCACCGCGGCGAGCACGCGCCAAAAGCCTGCCTTCGTGCCCTGCCCCTCGAGCACCGTGACCTTGGCCTGGTAGCGAAGCTCGCCGAGCACGAGGCCCGCGAGCGGCGTGATGATCAGATCTTGGCTGCTCGGTCGCTCGAAGTACGCCTCGGTGACGAGCTCCCAGTAGGCGCTCATGGCGGTGGCGTAGAGCAGGCTCGCGGTCCACGAGCAGCCTCGGTTGCGGGCGAGGAGGTAGTACTCGGCGCCGGCGACCGGGTGCGTGATGTAGTTCCAGTACCAAGGGTCGCCGTCCCAGCGCGGGCCTGCGAGATCGTTCTTCAAGATGTTGCCGAACGATCCATCCCCCCAGCTCGTGCTCGTTGCGGGAAAGCGCGTGAGCACGCCGAGCACGCCGAGCTGCACCACGACCGTCACGCCCGAGACGAACGTCAGGTCGCGCCAAACGCTCGGTTCCGAAGCGGTCGTAGCGGCGAGGGTCGGAACGGGAAGCGGCGGTGCGAGCGCCCGGGCAGGGTCCACGGCGACGTAGCGGGCGTCGCGCGGCGGCGACACCGATGCCGGAGGCAAGCGAGGCTCGTCGATCGTCACCGCCGGCGTGGCCGTCGCAACGAGGACTCCCCCAAGGACGATGACGAGCGGAGCAGCGATGCCGCCACGAGAAGTCGCGCACGCTCACACGCAACCGGCGCGATCACGCGCAGACGCTACTCGCGCTTTGACGGAGGCTCGTGCCTCGTGCGAGCGTGCGCGCATGTTTTTGAAGTTCGGCACCGTCACCGACGAAGAAGCCACCGCCGCGTTCGAAGATCTCGAAGCCACCTGCCAAAAGTGGCTCCGCAAGTGGGCCACCGCCGAGGGGCGCAAGCCCGACGACATGCACGACTACGCGGTCACGATGGCGATGCAGCTCGCCTACGAGGCCGGCGTCATGGCCGCGGTTTGGGGCCTGCACCGCGACACGCTCGACGCCGCGATGAAGGTCGGCATGGCCTCCTTCGACAAGGCCTGCGCGCTCCAAGACGCCCCGGGTCAGGGCTGATCGTCGCCGCGTTTCGATCGGCCGGCGCAGGAGCTCACGCGTCGTCGCCGAGGTGCTCTTCGCGGTAGAGCGCGAGCGCCTCGAGCGCCAAGCGCGCCGCAAGCGGGCCTACGAGCGCGCCGAGAGCGCCGAGCACCGAGAGCCCGCCGAAGATGGCGACCACGAGCACGAGGACGTGCAGATCGAGGGAGCCCAGCTTCGAGAAGACCGGGCGGAGCACGTTGTCGATCGTCCCGATCACCGCGAGGCCGATGATCGCGAGGACCATCGCCTTCGAGGTCGCGCCCGCGAGAAGGAACGCCACCGCGAGCGGCACCCAGACGAGCGCCGACCCGACGAGTGGCACCACGGAAGCGAGCCCCGTGAGCGGACCAAACACCCACGCACGCGGCACACCGAGCGCCGCGTAGGCCACGGTCGCCACGAGCGCCTGCGCCGCCGTCGTGAGGCCGACCCCGAGGAGCAAGCCGCGCGCGGTCTCGCGTGTGGCGACCCCCAACCGCTCGACGTGCCTGCGCCGCAGCGGCGCGTGCGCGACCACCCAGCGCCACGCAGCCTCGCCCTCGAGGAGCAGGAAGAAGACGCCTGCGAGGTACACGAACACGTCGATCACCGCGCGCGAGATCCCCGCCGCGAAGCGCGAACCGATCGCGAGCACCTCGGTGCCGTAGCGGCTCACGAGATCCGCGACTTCGCCGCGGTCGGCCGGAATCAGCGAGAGCCCCTCGCTGCCTGCGCCGTTGCTCATCAGCGCGTCGAGCGCGGCCCGGAGGCTCCCTGCGCTCGCCAACGACTTCGCCACGCCGCGCGCCGCCGAGACCATCGCCGCGAGCAGCATCGCCGAAGGAGCGACGATCACGACGACGACCGCGAGCGTCACGAGCGCAGCCGCGACATTGCGCCCGCCGGGGAGCCGGTCGAGCCGCACGAGGAGCGGGTGCGCGAGGAGCGCCGTCCAGACCGCGAGAAAGAGCGAGGGCGCGAGCGGGGACGCAACGTACGCGGCCGCCACCACGAGCCCGAAGGTCAGCCAGCGAAGGGCAACCCGCTCGTGCGGCGCCGTGGGTTCGTCGTCCATGGGCGAGGCATAGCAAGGGCAGGCCCGATCCCGTTGAAGCGCGTGACGGGCTTCGGTACTTCTCGCGCATGGTGGAGGATCGAAAGCCCGTCGTGATCCTCGGCGCAGGCCCGGGAGGCTTCGCGGCGGCCATGCGCTGCCTCGACCTCGGGCTCCCGGTGGTGCTGGTGGAGGCAGGGCTCGTGGGCGGCGCGGGCGTCCACCGCGGCGCCCTCTCCTCGAAGACCTGGTGGCACCTGGCGAACGACTACGCGCGCGCGTGCCGCAGCGACCGAGGCTTTCGCGTCACGGTCGAAGCGCCGTCGTTCCGCGGGATCGCGGAAGAGGTCGAGCACGCGGTCGTCGAGCGACGCGCCATCCTCGAGGCCCAGCTCGCCTTCTTCGAGCGCGCGGGCGCAGGCTTTCGTGTGCTGCGCGGCTACGGTCGGCTCGTCGCCGAACGGCGTGTGGAGGTGGCGCTCGCGACAGGCGGATCCGTGACGCTCGACGCCGCCGCGGTGATCCTGGCGACCGGGTCGAGCCCGCGTCGCCCGGAGGCGTACCCCTGCGACGGCGACCGCATCGTCACGAGCGACGAGCTCGACGATTGGCCTGATTTTCCAGGGCGACTGCTCGTCATCGGAGCGGGCGTCGTCGGCTGCGAGTACGCCACGATCTTCGCCGAGTTCGGGCGCACGCGCGTGGAGCTCGTCGACCGTCAGCCACGCATCCTCCCCTTCGAGGACCACGATGTCTCGTCGCACGTGCAGCGATCGTTCGAGAGCATGGGCGTCGTGGTGCACGCGGGCGCGCAGGTCCGCTCGCTGCGCGTCGAGGGGCACGAGGTCGTCGCGGAGCTGACCTGCACCACGGGCGAGGCGCGCACGGTCCGCGCCGATCGCTGCCTCGTCGCGGCAGGACGCGTACCGAACGCCGGCAGCATCGGCCTCGAGAAGGTCGGCATTTCGCTGGAAAAGAACGGAGCGATCGCCGTGGAGGGCACACGCGTGCGCGGTACGGACTGGCTCTATGCGGTCGGCGATCTCACCGCCGACATCGCCCTGGTCAACGTGGCCGAGCTCGAGGGTCGCCACGCCGCCGAGAGCATCGCGGGGAGGTCACCGGCGCCCATCCCCTTCGACGCCATCTCGTCGATCTACTTCCTCCAGCCGGAGGTCGCCTCGGTCGGCCTCGGTGAGCGCGCCGCGTGCGAGCGGCGCGTCTCGTGCCGCGTGGCCGTGCTCTCGAACCGGCTCGTGCACCGCAACGTGGCCATGCGCGCCACGGGCGGCTTTCTCAAGCTCATCGCATCGCCGGACGGAAAGCTCCTCGGTCTCCGCGCGGTCGGTCCCCAGGCCTCGAGCGCCGCCCAGGGCATCGCGTTGCTCATCGATCGCGAAGGCACCCTCGCCGACCTCGCGCGCTGCATTCACCCGCACCCCGCCGTACCCGAAGGACTTCAAGAGTGCGCGCGCCTGCTCCTCGGCGAGTCGATCCACAAGCCGCAGGTCTTCGGCGATGACCTGCTCACCTTGCGCGAGCACCGCTTCGACGCGCAGTGAACGTGCGCGGCCGCGGCGCGAGGCGACCGCTCCTCGTCAACGCGGCTCTTGCGCGCGCGAGGCGCGGACCCCAAGGGAAAGTGCGAGCGAGACGGCGACGACGACGATCGCCGCGGCTGGAGCGTCGACCGTACCCGGGGCCATCGCGCCGCCATGGGGGACCGCGTCGAGGGCCATGAGCAGATCGGCCGTGGTCGGGTCGTAGACCCCGCGCTCGAGGAACACGCGCGCGAAGAGGAGCCACGAGCCGAGCCCGATGCCCGCGAGCGGGAGCAAGGTGACGACGGTTCGCCTCCACGCGCTCTCGGCGCTCGCCGCGAGGGAAGCGAGTCCTTGCGCGGCGACGACCGCAAGCGCCGGCTCGAGGGCAGCCGTGAAGCGCACGTTCTTGGGCAAGCACGCCGCCGCCACGAGCCCCGCGAGGAGAAACGATTTCACCAGGCGAAACGCTGGCTCTTCGGGGCCCGCACCGCGCGGAGCGGCGGCCCCGACGATCGCGAGGAGCGACGCGACGGGCGCGAGCACGAGCAGATCCACGAGGACCCGGTGTGGCGGCCCCGCCATGTACGCGCGCACGTACGCGCCGTCGGCGCTACGCGTCGCCAGGTCGACGAGCGCCCTCCACTCCGAGGCATTGCCCACCCAAACGAGAAACCCCGCGAACGCCAAGAGCGGGCCTGCGAGGAGCGGTGCGAGGCGCCATGCCACCGAGCGATCACGGGCGGCCTCCACGGCCGCGTCGATCGTGAGCGCCACGAGGAGGAAGAGCGAAGTCTCCTTCGAGGCGACGAGCAGCGCCGAGGCCAGCGAAACGCCGAGTGCGAGGCCCCACGCGCGGGGTCCGGCGAGGCGCGCCTCACGACGAAGCTCCACCACGAGCACGAGCACGAGCGACGCCGCCGCGACGACCACCGCGTCTTGGAGCGCGCGGCGACCGAGCGCGAGCGCGAGCGGCGAGCACGCCATGACGAAGGCCGCGAACGCGCCGATCCGCGGACCCGCCACCCGGAGGCCGAGCCACCCCGTGAGCACGACCGTGAGCATGCCCGCGGCGGTCGAGAGCTCCGCGAGCGCCTCGAACGAGGGACCTCCGTGCAGTTTGCATGCGAGCGCCGCGAGGAGCACGTGGCCATAGCGAAGAGGCGTTGGAAAAAGCCAAAGCGCCGGCGATGCGAGCGTCTGCTCGACGAGGCCATGAAAGGCGGCCGTTCCGCCCTCGGCCACGGCGGTCGCCATCGCCAAGTAGCGCCCTTCGTCCGCCGGTGAGAAGGCCACGTCACCGGCGACCACCACTCGCAACACGAAGCCCAGGAGCACCGCCGCCACGAGCCCCGCGGTGGCCATGCGCTCATCCCGATCCATCAACGGCTCCGCTCGCGTGCGCTCGGAACCGCGCCGCTCACGCGGGCCTGCGAGGCGCCGACCCCTTCGCGTGCAGCGCCGACGGGAGCGCCCTTACGCCCTGCGGAAGACGCGGGCGTTCGCCGCCGCGGAAGCCGGATTTCCACGAAGTAGGACATATCCCACGGGTAGCGCCCGGGCCCGACGGCTGCAAGTTCAGCGCGCGGAGGCGACATGAACCAAGGGCTCGCGAATCAAGTGGTGCTGGTCACGGGGGGCGCACGCGGCATGGGGGCCGAACACGCCGAGGAGCTCGTGGCGCTCGGCGCGAAGGTCGTCGTGGCCGACGTACTCGAACGCGAGGGGCGCGCGCTCGTCGACAAGATCGGTCAAGGCGCGGTCTTCGCCCACCTCGACGTGACGGACGCAGACGCGTGGAAGCGGGCGATCGCGCTCACGGAGGACACCTTCGGCCCCGTGCGGCATCTGGTCAACAACGCCGGCGTGCTCACGTACGGGAGCCTCGAGAGCCTCGACGAGCGCGCCTTTCGGCGCACGATCGATGTGAACCTCACGGGCGCATGGCTCGGCATGCGCGCCGCGCTCCCCTCGCTGCGACGCGCCGGCGGCGGTTCCATCGTGAACGTGGCGTCGACCGCGGGCCTCATCGGCTACGCGCACTTCGGCGCCTACGTGGCGAGCAAGTGGGGCCTCCGTGGCCTCACGAAGACCGCAGCCCTCGAGCTCTCCCGTGAGGGAATCCGCGTCAATTTGCTGCACCCCGGCCCCATTCGCACGCCGATGATCGAGGGCCTCGACGCGCACCTGGTCGACACGCAGCCGATCGATCGCATCGGCGAGCCGCACGAGGTCACGGCCATGCTGATCTTCCTGCTGACCGAGGCGACGTACTCGACCGGGTGCGAGTTCGTCATCGACGGCGGGGCGACGCTCGGCCAGCTCGAGACGCGCGCCACCCAGCCCGGCTGAACGAAGCTCACCGTTCGCGCTGAGACGGGTAGATCGTCCGGGACCCCGTGAGCGCGCCGGCCGCAACGTTCACGAAGAACGCGACGGGCAGCACGTGCACCCCGAACACCTCGCCCGCCATGACGGCGAGCGCGAGGGGCGTGCGCGCCGCGACGCTGAAGACCGAAGCGAAGCAAACGGCCACGGTGATCTCCAGCGGCAGACCGAGCACACGTGCGAGCGTGTTTCCCAGGGTCGCCCCAACCACGAAGAGCGGCGTGACCTCTCCGCCCACGAAGCCTACGCCGAGCGTGACCGCCGTGAAGACGAGCTTCAACGCGAAGGCAAAAGGAGGCAAGTCACGGGCCACGAGCGCGCGGGCCACGAGGCCGTCGCTGAGCCCGAGGTAGGTGCCGGTTCCAAAGAGCCGCCAGAGCGCGACCACGACCACGCCGCCCACGAACATGCGAAGCGGCAAGCTTGGAAGGAGCGCCTCGGCGCGCTTCTTCACGGCGTGGGTGAGGTCCACGAAGAGCATGGCCACCGCCGCGACCGCGACGACGACCGCGAGCCACCGGACCGCGTGCGAGGGCTCCCAGGTGAGCTCAGGTACATGTGTGTAATGTACATGGGTCACGCCAAGGCGCTGCGCGAGAAGATCTCCTGCGATCGCCGCGACGACAGCCGGCACGGCCGCGTGGAGCGCCAGGTGGCGCGCGCGCACGAACTCGAGCGCAAAAACGGCGCCCGCGAGCGGAGTCCCGAACACCGACCCGAACCCACCCGCCACCCCCGCCACCAAGAGCTCGTGACGCCGCGGCGCCGTAAGGCGGAGCCGATGGGCGACGAAGTCCGCGAGGCTCGCGCCCATTTGCACAGCGGTCCCTTCACGGCCGGCGCTGCCACCAAAGAGGTGCGTGACCACGGTGCCGAAGAGCACCATCGGCGCCATGCGCAGCGGGAGCTCGGGCCCGCCCTCGGCGAGGCGATCGATCACGAGGCTCGCGCCCGCCTTCACGGTGGCACCAAAGCGCTCGTAGGCGAAGCCCATAGCGAGGCCCGCGAGAGGCAGCGCAAACACGATCGTCTCGTGCGCGAGGCGGTACGCCGTCGCGCGCTCGAGCATCGCCAGGAACAGGAACGAGGCGCCTCCTGCGAGCGCGCCGGCCACGAGCCCGAGCGCCAGCCAAGACCCGAGGCGCGAGACCCGTGCGGCGAGCGGCGTGTGATCGGCCATGCATCGCGCGTTCTACACCATGCGCGGCCGGCTACGGTTCCCTTCGCAGCGCCGTTGACGCCGCAGCCCCGCGCACGCGACGCTGACGGCGATGACCGCGCCGCTCCTCGCCTGGGTGCTCCACGAAGCGCGACACCACGCGGGGGTCGAGGCGCTGCTCGAGTCGTTCGCGCGCATGCTCCTCGCGTGCGACGTCCCCGTTTTTCGCATCGTGCTTCCGCTCCGCGCCCGGCACCCGCTCGTGCGCGTGGCGGGCTGGGGCCTCACGAACACCTCGAAGGGCGTGCGCGTCGGAACCTTCTCCATCGCCGACGCCGACGCGAGCTGGGCCGACATGTACGCCCGCAGTCCGCTGCCGCAGGTCCTCGAAGGCGGCGAGCCGCTCG
This sequence comes from uncultured delta proteobacterium, assembly GCA_903858055.1. GTDB lineage: Bacteria > Myxococcota_A > Polyangia > Polyangiales > Polyangiaceae > CAIQDA01. Next base: position 3,816 of record CAIOHM010000383.1, on the reverse strand, counting down.
TGCGACGGAGGCTCGTCGACCCGAGCTGCCCGATGGATTTTGGCGTTCTTCCCGAGCTCCGCGCGCTCGGCGTGACCGACTACCTCGCGTTCGGGGGCGCGCTGCGCGAAGGCGAACGGGTCTGCATGACCTTCGCGACGAGGCACCCGCAAGGCTTCGACGACGCGCACGTGGAGCTCCTCCGCGAAGCGGTGCCCGCGCTCTTGCTCCACGTCGAGCTGCGCCTCACGCGCGAGCTGGCGACGACCGTCGCACGCACGTACCTCGGGGCGCGCACCGGGGCGCGCGTCGTCGACGGAGACATCCACCGCGGCGAAGTGCAGCGGATCGAGGCAGTGATCGGGTTTTTGTGACCTCCGCGGCTTCACGGGCACGAGCGCCCACGCGTCGCCCGAGCGTGTGACCGCGATGCTCAACGAGTGGTTCGACGCGATCGCGCAGCAGGTGGACCGCACGGGCGGCGAGATCCTGAAGTTCATCGGCGACGCGGCGCTCGTCATCTGGCCGGTCGAAGACGACCCGGCACGCGCATGCCACGCTGCGGTCGACGCCGCGCAGCGCCTCGCGGAGAGCCTCCCGAGTCACCTCCGCGGCGGGTTCGCCCTCCACCGCGGCGAAGTGGCCTACGGCAACATCGGCGCGGCGCGGCGCTTGGATTTTACGGTGATCGGCTCGGCGGTCAACGTGGCGAGCCGCATCGAGGGGCTCTGCGGAACGCTCGGCGTTCCTTGGCTCGTGTCGGACGCCGTCGCAGAGCCGCTGGGCCTACCGCTCACGGACCTCGGTGCGCACACCCTGAAGGGCCTCAGTCAACCGCTGCGCGTTTGGGGGCCCCCGCGCGTGCGCGCCGACCACGACGAGGAACGCGCGCCCGTCCCGTGATGGGCGTGGCGTCGTGCGAACGCGTTCATGCGTGGCGCGCGCGTGGCTCGAACGCGAGGAGACGCAGCGCGTTTGCGACGACGAGCAGGGTCGAACCCTCGTGGAGCGCGACCGCCACGCCGATCTTGGCGAAGCCGAAGAGCGTCGCCGGAATGAGGAACGCCACCATGCCCAAGCTCGCCCAGAGGTTTTGCAGGATGATCCGGCGCGCCTCGCGGCTGAGCTCGACCGCGAAGGGCAACGCGCTGAGGTCGTCGGCCATGAGCGCCACATCGGCGGTCTCGAGCGCCACGTCCGAGCCGCCTGCCCCCATGGCGATGCCCACCGTGGCCGTCGCCATCGCCGGCGCGTCGTTCACGCCGTCGCCGACCATGGCGACGCACGAAGAAGATCGCGCGAGCGCCGCCACGACCTCGACCTTCTGTTCGGGCAGCAAATCGCCTCGCACTTCGCGAATGCCGACCGCAGACGCGACCGCGCTCGCGACGCGTTCGTTGTCGCCGGTGAGCATGATCGTCCGCGTGACGCCGAGCGCGTGAAGCGCGGCCACGACCCCCTTCGCGCTCGCGCGCGGCGTATCCATCACGCCCAAGACCCCGAGCACGCGATCGCCCGAGCGCACGACCATGAGCGTGCGTCCCGCTGCTTCGAGGCGCGCGACGATCGCCGCGACGGCCTCGGGAAGCGGCGCCTCGCGCGTGAAGAGCCCAGGCTTGCCGATGTGCACCTCGACTTCGCCGACGCGCGCGCGAACGCCGTAGCCGATGATCGCCTCGACGGCCGTGGCCTCCACGACGAGCCCTTGCGCGGAGACACGCTCCGCCGCCCCCACGACGATGGCGCGCGCGAGCGGGTGATCGGACCTCTTCTCGACGGCCCAGGCGATCGCCAAGAGCTCGGTCGCGGCCACACCCTCTGCGGTTTCGACGTCCGTAAGCCGCGGCTTGCCTTCCGTGAGGGTGCCGGTCTTGTCGAACGCCACGGCCTCGACCTGACCGAGCGACTCGAGGTGCGCGCCGCCCTTCACGAGCACACCGGCACGCGCCGCACGGGCCACACCCGCGAGCACGGCGCTCGGCGTCGCGATCGCGAGCGCGCAGGGGCTCGCGGCGACCAGCACCGCCATCGCGCGGTAGAAGCTCGCGGAGAACGGCTCGTCCACGACGAGCCACGCAAAGTGCAGCGCGACGACCAGGGCCAACACGACGGGGACGAAGACGCGCTCGAAGCGATCGGTAAATTGCTGAGTCGCGGACTTTTGCGTATCGGCCTCGGCCACGAGCTTTGCGGCGCGCGCGAGCGTGCTCTCGCTGGCCACCTTGCTGACGACGATCGTGAGTGCACCCGATCCGTTGATCGTCCCCGCGAAGGCGCGGTGCGCACCGTCGAGCCCTTCGGGCTTCGCGAGCGCCTCGGCGAGGCTCGGCACGGGGCGCTTATCGACGGGTACGCTCTCACCGGTGATCGGCGCTTGGTCGACACTGCTCGCCCCCTCGACGACGAAGCCGTCCGCAGGAATCTTCGTGTTCGGGCGCACGAGCACGCGGTCGCCGAGCGTGAGGGCTCCGACGAGGACCTCTTCCTCGCGCCCATCTTCGTCGAGTCGCAGCGCGGTCGGCGGCACGAGCTCCGCGAGGGCGGCGATGGCATTGCGCGCGCGCTTCATGGCGAAGCCCTCGAGCGCATGGCCGAACGTGAAGAGCGCGAGCAGGAGCGCACCCTCGAATCCATTGCCGAGCAGCGCCGCCCCGGCCGCCGCGAGGAGCATGAGGAAGTCGATCTCGAACTGGCGAGCCTTGAGCGCCAACGCGACCTCTTGCAGCGTGAACCACGAACCGAAGCCATACGCTGCGACGTAGACGCCCGTGCTCGCGCCGGCCGGAAAACCTCGTTTTTCGAACGCCCAGCCGACGGCCGTGAGGAGCCCACACGTGAGGCTGAAGACGAGCTCCGAGTGCTCGCCAAACGGACCGCCATGGGCGTGATCGTGACCGCCACCGCCCGCGTGATCGTGCGCGTCGCCGGACTTCTCCTCGTGATCGTGCGCGTGATCGTGCGCGTGATCGTGCGCATGATCATGGGCTTCTTCCTGCCCTTCCGCGCTGCCGCGGCTCGCGGGACCATCGGGTTCGCGCGTGGAGACGCCGAGCCCCTGCGCCGCACGGAGGATCGCTTCGCGTGTCACGATCGCGGGATCGAACTCGAGCACCATGCGCGCGCCGCCGAACGAGACCGAGGCCGAGAGCACGCCCGGGACGCGCGCGAGGGCTCCTTCGACGAGGCGCGCTTGGCGCTCGTGCCGCAGACCACGCGCGGGCGCCGCGAGGTGCTCGAAGGTGGATCGGAGCGCGCCTCCCGCGGCGGCGACGAGGTCGCGGAGCTCCTCGAGGCGCAGCACCGCGGGGTCGTAGTGCAAGCAGAGCGTGGGTGAGGCGCTGGCTTCGTCGCGCACGTGGGCCTCGAGCACCCCCGGGCGATCTTGCACGAAGCGAACGACCCGCTCCGCGCACGCGCTGCAGGTCGCGAGGTCGCCGGTGAGCGCGAGGCGGAGATCGATCCGGTGCTTTTCCACGGCCCCCCGATACCACCGGCCGAGGGGACCTCGTCCTCGGAACGCCACGGACGCGACACACGTTCGCGTCGCGGAGACGAGGAAAGCGCGCAAAACGCGCGACTTCCCGTCGCTTCCTTGAGGCTCACGGATGCGCGCCGTAGGCTTTCGACGTTGCCTTCGCCCGCCATGACCACCGACCGCGATCCCTCGACCCTCTTGGAAGCCTTCGACCGCATGGTCGAGGCCCGCCGCGATCGCGCTGCCATCCGCGTGCACGACGGCGAGGGCTGGGTCGAGCGGAGCTGGGGATCGATCGCGGACGAAGCGGAGCGCATCTCGCTCGGGCTCTCGGAGCGTGGGGTGCGCGCCGGCGATCGCGT
>CAIOHM010000382.1 GCA_903858055.1 uncultured delta proteobacterium | reverse complement strand
TGCCCTCGACATGCGCGGCCCGCGTGAGCCGCCCTTGGATCGCGATCTCGTCACCCGCCACGAGCTCGATCGGACCGAGCGTCGCCGGTACGTAGCCCGTGCGTCGGAGCGTGACCGTCACGCGTCCCGGCGGGAGGTGCCCGAGGCGAACGTCGCCGTCCGCGTTGGTGATCGGCTGGCCGACCGCGCCCTGACGGAAGCCGTCGCGTTCGAGCTCCGCGAGCGTGGCGACGGGACCCCGGGTCACGCCGAGCTCGCCCATCGGCACGTAACCGCGCCCGAGCAGCGACCCGGACGCCTCGTTGACGCGTTGCGGGCCTTCCTCCTCGACCGGCGCGAGCGCCACGCGGACCTGCGGTACGGCGACTCCCTCGTCATCCGTCACCGCGACGCGGAGCCTGGCCGGCCGCTCGACCACGAGCGACGCCTCCGCCAGCTCCCCGCGCCGAAGGACCACCGTGGTCGTCGACTCGCCAACGTCCGCGGTGATCGCGATCGCTGCGGAGCAGATCGGACCGATTGTCGCCAAGCCCGCCTCGTCCGTGGCGATCTGGGGACGCCAACGGGCGTCGTCCGGATCGCCAAAGCGCACGCGCGCGGGGAGCGGCGTGCCTTCGCGTGCGCGTACCGCGATGCGCTGGAACCAACCCTCACGGAGCTGGATGCGCGAAGGTCCCGGGCCCTCCCCGCGCAGCGCGAGCCCCGGCGCGCTGCAACCGCGGTTTGTCTCGATGCGCACCGGCGCGGGGGTCTTGCGAGGCAACGTGAGCGCCAGCGAACCCGGCGTCGTCAGCGAGCCCGAGACCTCCTCGAACGACCCACCCGAGGCGACCCACACGCGCGCGTCTGCGAGCGGCGCGTCGTGCTCGTCGTGCGCTTCGAACGTGCGCTGCACGGAGCGCTCGAGGACCACCGCTTCGCCTTCGAAGACCGTGCTGTCGAGCACGCGCCTCACGTGGCCGGGGCTCGTGAGCGCCACACGAAAGGCCTCTTGGGGAGGGCGCGGCCAAACGACGACGCCGCCTTCGTCCGTCGTCGCGGGGGCGAGCGCCGTGGCCCAAGGTTCGTCCAGGGCGCGGAGCGACGCGCCCGCGAGGGGATGTCCGTCCTCGTCGCGCAGGGTCACGCGCAGCGGTCGCGCCTCGTCGACGGTGACGCTCGTCTCGCGCAAGAGACCCGCGAGCGGGAGCGACGCCGGTGCGTGAACGCCATCGTCGATGACGAGGAAGCCGTTGTGGAGGTCCGGGTCGACGAACACGTCGTGCGCGCGCAGCCACGGCTTCGCAGGGCGCTCGCTCCCGAACACGGCCGCGGTGAGTGACGCGAGGGGCGGGGGCACCGCCGTCACGTGGACACGCCGGTACGCAGGCGCGACCACGGGGACCTCGCCCGCAGGCTCGTGTTCGCGACGCAGCGCGAGCACGAGCGTCGCCGACAGCCCGAGCGAGGCGGCGTAGGCGGCGAGCACCGAGCGCGGGACCGAACGCATCGACGGCAGCCTAAGCGCAGTTCGAACGCCTCAACAAAAACTCGCGCTGCGCTTTCTCAATGAAGCGTGTGCCAGCGCCCGTCGTGCTCGACCACGAGGCGCGAAGGGGACACGCGTGGCCCGTCGTGGGTTTCCTCGGTCGCCTCGTTTGCGAGCGACGCCTGCATGGGCGGCGGCGCGGCTGGCGTCACCGCGTCTCGTTCGACGAAGCCCAAACGCGAGAGCTCGGCGAGGCGGCGCGACTCGTTCTCCTCGGCCTCCCAGCGGTTCAGCGTGGCCTTGGCCTCGCGCCGCTTGCGCGCCCACCCGAAGGCGAAGACGACCGCCATCGCGACCCACAAGACCGAGCCACCCGTGAAGATCGGGAGGAAGGCGAAGCGCTTGGCCGCCTCGCTCCGCCACTCGTAGTCGAGCTTGCGCAGGTCGATTCCGAAGGCGTCGGCGAGGGCGCGATCGAAGGGCTGGCCCACGCGCAGCCGCTCGAGGAGCCCCACGAAGCGCAAGCGGTCGCCGTCGCGCGAGAGAAAGCGCAAGACGTCAGCGGACTCGGCGTAGGCGAGCGTGACGTCGAAGCTCTCGTCGGCGAAGTGGCCGTCGAGGGACTCGAGGGGGATGAGCTGGCGAAAGGCGGCGGCCTCGGCGAGGACCTCGTAGCGCGCGAGGCTCCGCTCGCCCGCGGCATGAATCGCGAAGCCTTCGTGGAACCAGCGTGGCAGCGGCGCGTCGGCGGTCGCCTGCGCGAGCGCCACGTGGGCGAGCTCATGGGCCAGCGTTTCGCCCGCGTTCGCGGCGCTTGGGTTTCGTGCGTCCGCGAGGGCGACGATGGCGACGCGCTGGGCGGGGTACGAGACGCCCGTGGCATAGCGCGGAGGCGGGGCGTCGGCGGGCGCAAGAGCGGCCATTTCCTCGGGTGCCCAGACGAAGCGCAGGTCGACCGGCTCGTCGAGCGGATGCCCGAGGAGCCGCGCGAGCGACTGCTGCACGCGAGGGACCTGCGCCAGGAGCTCCTGCACGCGCGCGTCGGCGTTCGGAGGAAAGGCCGCGGTGACGGCGCCCAAGGTGCGCGTGTGGAACTCGCTCGGAACCGGCGGTGCGGGCATGGCACCGGCCGTGCGCGCGAAGCCGAGCATCGTGCAGAATGCAAACAGCGCGACCCTCGCCCAGCGGAGTGCGGCGTGCGCCCGGTGCTGGGTGAGGGTCTTCATGAGGTGGTCTCGACGCTGGAGGGACCGCGCTCAGCGATCGCGCGAGGTCGCCGAGAGAATGCGAAGCAGGTTGATGAACAGGTTCACCACGTCGAGGAAGAGGCCGAGCGCCGCGCCAACGGGGTCCGAGTCGTCGCCGGAGCGCACGATACGCGCGGTGTCGTAGACGATGAACCCGCCGAAGAGCATGACGGCGACGCTCGAGATGGCGAGGTGGAACGCCTGTGCGTGGAAGAAGAACCCGAGGATCGACGCGGCGATGAGGATCCACAGGCCCATCGTCAGGAACGAGCCGAGCGCGGAGAGGTCGCGCTTGGTGGTCATCGCGTACGAGGTGAGGCCGAAGAAAGCGGCGCCCGTGAGGAAGAACGCGTCACGGACGGGGTTCGCGTCGAGGGTGGCGCCGCTCGAGGCCATGAGCTGCGCGATGAAGACCGAAGGCGCGATGACGAGGCCCGTGACGAACGCGTAGCCCACGAGCGCGGCGACGTTCACCCCCGGGCGGAACCGCATGGAGTTCGCGACGAGGAACGCCGCGAAGTAGCCGCCCATCGTGATGAACGGGTGCTGGACCACGAAGGCGACCGCCGAGGGGAGCGCGACGACGTCGAAGCCGGCGCGCACTTCCGTGGTGCCGCTCAGGTAGAGCGAGGTCAGGCCGCCGGCGATCGCCGCGACGATGCCCATGGTGAAGTAGGTGTACACGCGACGAACGAAGTCGGTCGTGCGGAGGGCCGAGCGCGCGTGGCCTCGGTAATCGTAGCCGTACGAAATCGCCATGATGGTCTCGATGCGGGGGAAAGGCGGCGGATGCCGGGATGCGCGGAAAACGCCGCAGCACACGGAAGCATAACGACGGGTCCCGCCCCGTCAACGGAGGGTCAGGGCTCGGAACGCGAAGGCGACGGCTTCACGTGGAAAATCGCTCGTTGTCCGAAGGTGAAGCCCTGCCGCTGCGACGAGGAGCGCCGCGGCGGACCCAAGCAGCGCGCGGGCGCGCGGGGGCCACTCGGCCGGCGCCAACTGAGAGACCCATGCGACCGCGACCACGAGCAGGCTCACCGCGTCGACGACGAAGAGGCCCAAGGAGTCGGTCGGCGAGGCCGGCGTGCTCGCGCCGAGCGTGAGCAACGCGACGGGCGAGAAGAGCCCCGCGACGCCGACGAACGTCGCGAAGGCTGCACCCTGCGCCTCGACCGCGGGCCAGGCGCGGCGCGTGACGAGCGAGACGGCGAGCGCGAGGATGAGGCCGCCCGCCGCAAAGGCGACGCCGCCGAGGCCGCGGTGGTGCGTCGCGTGGGCGAGGAACGCCCCGAGGCGCTCCCAGAAGGCGAGAACCAAGACGCTCGCCCCGACCGCCATGCCGACGCCGGCCACCGAGAGGTCACCCGCGAGGGCGCGCACACCGTCGCGGCCTTTGCGCACCGCCCCGAGGACGAGGAGCGCGGGCAAGAACGTGAGCAGCGCCGCGAGGGCAAACGCCCCAAACGCCTCGTCGAGGGTGCCGTGCAGCGCGCGCGCACGGAGGAACGTCGGCACGGCCGACGCGACGGCCACGGGGACGGCCTCGATGAGGCGATCGACCCGGGTCGTGCCCGCGAGATCCGTCGACGGTGCTGGCTCAGAAGGCATCGGTGACACGCGTAGGGGCTAGCGCGAAGAACGCGGCGAGGTCCACGGCCGCGCCCTCGCGAACGTGCAGCGCGCCAAGATCACCCAGGCGAACGCCGCCGGCCATGAGGCTCGCGAGGTCATGGTGCGCACCCTCGACATCGACCTGTTCGAGCGGCGGGAGGGCCTCGCCATGCGCGCGCCCGTGCCGAACGCTCAGACTCCACGCGCCGATTCGCTCGCCGTGGTCCCCGCGAACGCCGACGCGCACGGTGCCGTCGAGGGGCCAGCCGCGCCTCGAGACGAACGCCCCGAGATCGCGCCCGATGCGGACCATCGGTCCCAGCGCCAACGTGCCGAGCGGGTGCTCGATCGCCGCCGTTCCGTGGCGATGGCGGTCGGGGTCCACGAGCTCCAGGCGCTCGAGGTCGGCCGCCGCGCGCTCCCACACGACGCGCTCGACTTGGTCCCGCTGAGAGCCCACCCACGCGAGCAGCGCCCCCTCGGCGTCGCGATCGAGCGCGACGAAGTCCCCGATCTCGAGCGCGACCGGGCCATGGGGTTCGGCACAGCCGCGGTCTGCCGACAAATAGCCGACGGCATGACCGTCGCGCTCGGCGAGGACCCACTCCCGTGTCGTGCGGCTCCGGCGCTGGCTCCAGAGGCGCTCCGGCCTGCGGTGCGCGAGCGTGCTGCGCGCGAGGGAGTCTTCGTGGAGCGCCACGACCTGCTGGAAGTCTTCCTCCGTGAGCGCGGGGCGCGTGCGTGCAGCGTGCACGCCTGAAGAAAAGCTCGCGGGACTCGCGTCGAGCACCGCCCGAAGCTGCGTGCGCCCGTAGCCGAAGCGTCGGTAGAAGCCTTGCCGGAACGCGTAGAGGAACGTGCCGGCGAGACCCTCGCGCGACGCCTCGTCGTGGAGCGCCTCGAGGAGCTGGCCTCCAAAGCCGCGCCCGCGCGCCTCGGGTGCGACCCCGACGGTCGCGACCCCGCCAAACGGTACGAGAGCGCCGCCGATCGACACCTCGAGGGCGAAGAGGAAGGCGTGAGCCACGATCCGCCCCTCGGCGCGGAGCACGAAGAGTCGCTCGAACCCACCGTGGCCGTTTTCCACGAAGTTCGCCACGCGCTCGGCACGGCCGCGAGGATCGGGGAAAGACGCCGTATGGATACGGAGTAGCTCCTCCAAGTCGTCGAGGGACGCACGCTCGAAGCGTGCAGGCGAGGGAACGGATGAAGAGTGCAAGAAACTGGTCCTCCGCGATCCGGGGATGATACGCGCGCGGTATGATGAACGCGACGCACGCTCGGGGCGAAGAAACCAGCTCTCGTACGCTTCTCAGCGGCGCGCAAGCCGAGTTCGCGACCGAGCTCGGTCGGGTCAGCAGCGAGCTCGGAGCGGCGCTGCGCGAGTCGTCGCGCCTCGGCGAGACGCCCGCGGCCCTGGAGCAGCGCGACCGGGCGGTGGCAGGTTTGCGACGCCAAGCGCAGCGCGCCCAAGGCTTCCGGCTCCATGCGCTCGCGGAAGAGCTCAAGATCCTGGCGGAGAAGGCCGCGGAAGGCGGCGACCTCGAGCGCCTGGCGAAGGCCGCCGAAGACGCGCCGAAAGCCCTCTGGAGCACCGCTCCGGAGGAGAGCTTCCCGGCGCACGAGCGGCCCTTCACGCCGATCCCCAACTCAGGGATCCGCGACCGCTCGGCCCCGCTGCCGCTGCCGGTGCGCGGCGATTTCCGCGTACGCATCGTCGGCGACCACGACATCCTCGCCTGGCTCGAGGCGCGTACGGACGTCGTCGCCGTCGAGGGCGGCGGGCGCGGCGATTTGCTGGTCGTCGACGCACGCGGCATGGCGAGTGGTGTCGCGCCGACGGCGCTTCGAGAGGCTCTCGAGCCGCTGGTCGTCGTCGTGGGAGACCGGGATCTGGCGCGTGCCCACGGGGCGATCGCCGTCGAAGCGCCAGCCGAACTCGACGGGGTCGTGGAGCTCGCCAAGAGCCGCCGGGAGGTCGCCCTCGTGGCCACCACCACGCCGCCGCGGAGCGCGCGAGACCTGGGCCTCGAGCTCGTCGACGAGCTGCACCGCGCCCTTGTGGAAGGAATCGATCCCGCCTCGGCCCCGGTTGCCGTCCCGCTCGGTCGGGACCCCATGATCACCGCGGCGCTCTGGTCTGCGATCGCCCGCATTCGCGAGCTCGTTACGCGCCGCACCGAAGGCGCCGTTCGCTTCGTCGACGCAGGCCCCGAAGGCGCGCTCGCCCTCGCCGCCGAGATCTCGGACGAAGTCCGCGCCCACGATCGACGCCGCGCCGGTGATCGTGCGGGCGACGTGAGCCTCGAAGGGCTGCGTGCGCTCGTGGTCGACGACGACGCTGCGGTCACCTGGTTCATCGCCGAGCAGCTGCGCGCCGCGGGCATGACCGTGATCGAGGCGTACGACGGCGACACCGCGCGAGGGCTCGCGGAGCGTGAGCGCCCGGACGTCGTCGTGAGCGACGTCGTGATGCCAGGCATGGACGGCCTCACGCTCGGCCGCGCGCTGCGCCGCGACGTCACGCTCGGCGATGTCCCCGTGGTGCTCCTCTCGTGGAAAGAAGACCTCTTGCGCCGTGTGCGCGAGCTCGGGAGCGAAGCCGACGGTTACGTGCGCAAGGAGAGCGACAGCGAGCACCTCCTCGCGGCGGTCCGCGAAGCGTTGCGGCCGCGCGTGCGCCTCTCGCAGCGTCTCGCGAGGGAAGAGATGGTTCACGGTCGCCTCGACGGCATGACCGCGTTCACCCTCGCGCGCCTCGTGGCCGAGCAGAAGAAGCAGGCGCGCCTCGTCGTTCGCGATGGCCGTCACGTGTTCGAGCTCGAGTTCGTGGGGTCGCTGCTCGCGTCGTGCACGCGCAGCGGCAGCGATGGGTCGCTCCTTCGCGGTCGGCGAGCCCTTGCGAGCTTCCTCGGCGTGCGGAGCGCGCGCTTCGAAGCCTCGCCGCTCGCGCGCCAGCTCGGGGCCGAGACGGCGAAGCCGCTCTCCTCCGCCGTGGAACCGCTGCTCGAGCGTGCACGCGCGTCGGTCGAGCTCGTCGTGGAGCGTTGGCTCTCGCTCGCCGCGCTCGAGATCGATCTCGACCTCGTGGACAGCGGCGCGCCCGCTCTCCCGGGCTCGCTGAAGCGGGCGCTCGACGGTCTCCGTGATGGCGTGGCTCCCCATCGGCTCGTCGCGAGCGGCACGGTGGAAGCCGATGCGCTGCTCGCCCTCATGGTCGACCTCGCGCGGCGCGGCGCCATCGTCTCCGCGCGCGACAACCTGGGGACGGACCGCATGCAGGAGGCGCTCGAGCGAGTGCGCGTGAGGAGCCTCGTCGAGGCACCCAAGGTGCGCTTCTCGATGCCTATCGTCGTCCCGATTCCCGTCGACGTCGCGGAGCAGGGTCTGGCGCTGGGCCACGTGGAAGAGGTCGTCGTCGCGATGAACGCACCCGTGCCCGCGCGCTTGGCGGACGACGTGGTTGCGCACGAAGCGCCCCTCCTCGAACGCTCGACGCTCGACGTGCTCGCGTCGGGTGCGGCGTCGACGACGATCGACGCGATGATCGCCGCGGGCGACGAGCCTGACCCCGATCCGATCGCGACGCCGCGCGAGATTCCCGCTGTTCCGGTCGCGCCAGCCGTCGCCCTCGCGGTGCCCCCGCCGCTGCCGGTCGACCTCGACCCCTCTCTCCCAACCGAAGCGGTCGATGCCGAGGGGGCGGCGAGCGAGATCCCGCGTACGGTGCCAAGCCTGCCTCCTTCCGAAGAGCTAAGCGATTCGCCGTCCGCGCACGCTGCGTCGTACGAGCGCGACGTGCCCGCCGCGGGCCCGAGCGTGCGCGTCGCTGCGCCGATCGAGGCGAAAGCGCGACGCATCAGCTGGGTCGGGTTCTTGCTGGCGCTTGGCCTCGTTGCGCTCGGGGGCACCGTGGCCTCCTGGGTCGCCGTTCGACACCTCCCCGCAGGCCGCGTGCCGACCGTCTTCCGGTGAACCTTCGCGGCCTCGTTGCGGCAATCGCTGTATTCTGCATCGTTGCAGGATGCAGAAAGCCGCCGCCCGTCCTCGAGGCGGTCGTGGCGACCGACGCCGGAGCCGCACCCGAGCCCGTCGTTCGTTTTCGAGCGGCGAGCACCCCCGCCGCGTGCACGTTCACGCAGGGCGGGCCGTTCCTCGACTTTGGTGAGGAAGCCGAACGCTGGCGTCTCCGTGACGCCTCCGGGGTCGAAGAGGAAGAGCGCGAGGGCGCTTCGTGGTGGGCGATCGACGCGCGCACGCTCCGCGCGGGCTTCGCCCTCGACGCCGGGGAAGCGCTCGCCGGGGAAGCATGGGCCATCGATCTTCGGGTCGTCGCGACGGAGAGCCGAACACTCAGCGTGGTCGTCAACGATCGCGTCGTGGGCGCCGTTCGCATCGACGCGGGGCCTCCGCGGATCGAGACCCTCCGCATCGAGAAGGGCACTCTCGTGGCCGGTGAGAACGTGGTCGCCCTCGCGGCGCGGCGCGCGACCGGCTCGCGCATGGGCAGCGGGCGTGCCCTCGTCGATTGGGTGCACGTGCACCGCGACGGACTCGCTCTCGACAAGATGGCACGCCCCGCGCGGCGATCGGTCTCGCGTGTCGCAGCGCGCGGCGGCGAGAGTTACAAAGCGTTTTCCCTGCCCGAAGGCACCTCGGTGGCGTGCGCGATGCCCGTTGCGCCGAACGCGTCGACCACCGCTGCACTCGCCGTGGAGGGGAGCGGCGAGATCGAGGCGGAGCTGCGCTGGCACGTGCCCGAGCGTGACTTGCCGCCGGTGGCGCGTGTCGTCCTGAAAGGAGCCGACAAGAACTGGCTGCGCCTCGACGGCGGCGCGCCGGCGATCGCCGGTACGACGATGGCGGCGCTCGAAGTGCGCGTCGTGCGAGCCACGCAAGGGAGCAGGCTCCTCGTCGCCGATCTTGGCTGGTCGACACCGGCCGAGCCCGCGCCGGAGCCAGGACCCGCGACCGACGGCGTCGTCGTCGTCGTGCTGAGCCACGTGGGCACGAGTGACCTTCCGGCGCTGCGCGCGGTCTTCGAGGGAGGCGAGCCGGCCCTCGTAGCCTCGCGGTACCGGAGCGGCGCCCTCACGGGAAACGCGGCGATCGCGCTCTTGCTCAGCGGGCAGCGCCCCGAGCTTGGCGGAGTGTTCGACGCCGATGCGCGCGTGAGCCCCGGCTTTCTTTCCCTGCCTCGCGCGCTGAAAGGCAGCGGTGTCGAGACGTTCTACGCGAGCGGCCATCCGCTGACCGGTGCAGCCCACGGCTTCCTCGTGCCCGACTGGGACCGCGCGAGCACCCATGCGCCGCTCGAGGCCGCGACGGCACCGCTGCAAGACTTCGCGGACTGGTTCGATCAGATCCGTCCGCGACGCTTCTTCGCGCTCGTGCACCTGCGCGGCGGCCACGCGCCCTTCGACTTGCGGCCGGCGGAGGCGCAGACCCTCGCGCCGACGGGCTATACGGGTACGATCGATCCGGCCCAGGTGGGCTCGTGGTGGTCGCGGCACCCGCGCGGTCCCCTGCGCCTCACGGAGGCCGATCGCACGCGCCTCGACGCGCTCCACGACGCGTCGCTCGCGAAGCAGCTCACGCTCCTCGCGAAGGTGGTCAGCGACGTGCGCCGCGCGAACCCGAAGACGGTGTTCGTCGTCACGACGGACGTGGGGTTCAAGCGCCACGATCCGCTCGCGTACGACGAAGGCGTGCTTTTGGCCCACGACACGCTCGTCGCTCCGCTGCTGACGCTCGGCTTGCCGCGCCTCACGGGCGAACCGGTCGCCATGCGCGACGTCCACGCGACCGTCGCCGAGCTCTTCGGCGTGGGGAAGATCGCACGCAGCAGTGGTCGCCCGCTCTGGCGCGACGGCCGTGACGACATGGCGAGCGTGTCGAGTGGCCGTGCGCGAGCCTTTTGGGTGGGCGCGCTTGCGCTCGAGTCGCCGGACGGCGTCGACGCGCGCCTCTGCGTGTGGGCGAGCGACCCCGAGTGCCGCACGCACGAGGTGCAGGTGCCGGCCGCGCTGCGCGAAGGGTTTCGCCGTCTCGAGCGCGAGCTCACGCACGCGCCGCAGGCCAGCAAGCGTGAGCCGGTCGTCGTCGACGGCGCGCTCGAGAAGGCGCTGCGGGCCTGGGGGCTCTGAGAGCGATCGCCCGCTCAGGTGACGGCGTCGAGCGCCGTGAGCACCTTGCGCGGCAGCCCTCCGAAAGCACCGTTCGACAGAAACGCGAGCACGTCGCCGGGGCGAGCCGCTTCGAGCACGCTTCGTTGAAGCTCCTCGAGGCTCGTGGTGAGGTTTGCCTTCGCGCCGAGGTCGACCACCAAGCGATCGAGATCGAGGCGCTCTTCGGGGGCGATGTTCATGCGGCCAAGCGGCGCGAGAAACACGCGATCCGCCGCTCCAAAGGCGCGCGCATACGCCTCCTGGTGCATGCTGCGGCAAGCGGTTGCGCTGCGCGGCTCGAAGACGGCGACGAGGCGACGACCCGTGTAGGCTGCACGGAGTGCGCGGAGGGTCTCGTCGACCGCAGTGGGGTGATGCGCGAAGTCGTCGATCACGGTGATGCCGCGCGGCTCACCGAGCACGTCCTGGCGACGCGCGACGCCGCTGAAGCGCGCGAGACCTTGCTTCGCGGACGCCATGGTGACGCCGAAGCCTTGCGTGCATGCTGCAACCGCCGCGATGGCGTTGCGCACGTTGTGGTCGCCCGGGGCCGGAAGCTCGAAGCGCCCGCACGCCATGCCTCCGGCGTAAAGATCGAAGGTCTGCGCGCCACGATCGGTCGGTGACGCCTTTGCGCCGAGCCAGTCGGGTGTCGTGTGGTGCACCGGGTCGCTCTCGAGGCCGTAGAAGACCACGCGGCACTTCGCGTGCGCTTTGGCGAGGCGCACCGCCGCCTCTTCGCGTGCGTCGACGACCGCGAGGCCGCCGGTAGGAAGTGCAGCGAAAAGCCTCGCGAACGCGTCTTCGTAGGCCGCAACCGTGGGGTAGATGTCTGCGTGGTCGTGCTCGACCGAGGTCACGATGGCGACGTCGTCTTCGCCGACGCCGACGTAGTCGAGAAACTTGGGCTCCTTGTGCCAATACACCGCGTCGTACTCGTCGCCCTCGAGGCAGAAGGGTACCGCGCCCGTCGACCCGGGTGCTCCGGCCGGAGCGACGAGGCGACGCTTGCCGCCGACCGCCGCGCTTGCGGGGAGCCCCTTGGGCTTGCCGCCGATGAACCACCCGGGCTCGAGGCCGGCCTCGCGGAGGATCGTCGTCGCGAGCGTCGTGGTCGTGGTCTTGCCGTGCGTGCCGCACACGACGAGCGGCTTCTTGCCCGCGAGGAAGAAGCGACGGAGCGCCCCGGACATGCTCGTGCGCGCCGCGCTCTCGGCCTCGAGCGCTTCGGCCACGGGGTTCGTGCGCCGAATGACGTTGCCCACGACGACGAGGTCCGTGTCGGAGCCCACGTGCGCACGCTCCCAGCCTTCGTGCAGGGCGACGCCAAGCTCGCGAAGCATTGGGCCCATCGGCGGATCGAACGAGGTGTCCGAGCCCGAGACGCGATGCCCCGCCTCGCGGAGCAGCGCCGCAAGCGATCCCATGCCGGTGCCACAAACGCCCAAGAGATGCACGTGCATGGCGGGCACCTTGGGGCACCTCCGGGCGCTCGGCAACTTTGAGGCGGTGACGACGCGAGGGGTGACAACGTGCGGCGTTGACCCCATGCTGCGGACCATGGTCCCGGTCACGGTCTACACCACGAAGGTCTGCCCCTACTGCGTCCGCGCGAAGGCGCTGCTCGACCGCCGGGGCATTCCCTATGCCGAGGTCGACGTCACGCACGACCCCGAGAAGCGAAGCTGGCTCGTCGAGACCACGGGCCGACGCACGGTCCCGCAAATCTTCATCGGCGAGGAGCCGGTCGGGGGCTGCGACGACCTCTACGCGCTCGACGGAGCGGGCAAGCTCCTGCCGCTCGTGGGGCGTTGAGGGCGAAATGATTGGGTTTTGTCTCGCGAAACGGGCTCACGAACCTGTGGAAAGCGCGCGGCGAATCGGGTAGAGTGCACGTTAGGTACACGCGGCTCAGTCCGCGGACCGCCAGTTTCCTCCACCCCACCGAGTTTTTACCGCCCCTCGCGGTCACCGTCGCAAACACGTTGCTTTCCTGGGTCCCCGCTTCGGCCGCGCCATGCGCGCCGGGCGACGCGACCGCACCCGCTCCGCCCCACCCGCTCTTCGCCGAGGGGCACGGGCCCGAACCAGCCGAAAACACCGTTGCGACCGTGGTCGCCGAGGGCCTCAGCCCCTCCGAGCCCCCATGGCCAAGAACTTCCTCGTCATCAGCGCCGATCTGCGCGAGACGCGCGTGGCCCTCATCGAAGACGGCATCCTCGCCGAGCTTCACATCGAGCGTCGCGGTCAGCAGCAAAAGGGCGGCACCGCCGGTGACGTCTTCCTCGGTCGCGTCACGCGCGTGCTCCCGGGCCTCCAGGCGGCCTTCATCGACATCGGCCTCGAGCGCGCCGCGTTCCTCCACGTCGAAGACCTGATTCGCCCGGACGACTACGACGCGTTCCTCGCGGGCGGTCGCAAGGCGGCTCGTGACGAGGACGACAAGCGCTCGGCGCGCGGTGGCGCTCCCCCCGCGGCGGCGCCCGACGACGACTTGCCCATCCTGCCCGCGCCCGTCGCGGCGGCGGCACCGTCGGCCGTTCGAATCCCCGAGCCGGCCGAGAGCCTCCACTCGCTCGCGGAGGCTGCGCTCGAAGGCGGCGTCCCCATGGCGCTCGAGAGCGCGCCGGTGCTCGTGCCCGCAGACCCTGAGTCGGTCCCGGCCGTTGGTGCGGTCGAGGCGGCGGCACCCCTGGCGGCCGAGCCGACCGCAGACGAGGTCGCCGAGGCCAAGGCGCACGCGCACGACTTCGACGCGAACGGCGCGGCCGAGGGCGACGAAGCGGAAGGCGAAGACGCGGACGCGGAAGACGTCGAAGACGCGGAAGAAGCCGACGACGAGGAAGACGCGGACGCGGCCGAAGGCGACGAAGCGGAAGGCGACGAGGCGGTCGATGCCGCGGGCGAAGGGGAAGGCGACGACCTCCCCGGCTTCACCGTGGGCGACGACCTCCCGGGCTTCACCGTGGGCGACGACACCACGATGGCGAAGGCGGCGACGCCGCGCGAAGAAGGCGGTGGACGCCGTCGTCGTTGGCGCCGTGGTCGCGGCAAAGAAAAGGGTGGCGAGCGCGGTGAGCGCAACGACCGCGGCGGCGATCGCGGCGGCCGTGCGGAGGCTCGTGGGGGTCAAGACGGCAAGAAGAGCGGCCGTGGCGGCGCGAACGTGCCCCAGCGTCTCTCGAAGACCACGCCCATCAACGAGGTCGTGAAGGAGGGTCAAGAGATCCTCGTGCAGATCACGAAGGAGCCCATCAGCACGAAGGGCGCACGCTGCTCGAGCCACATCACGCTCGCGGGCCGCTACGTCGTCTTCCTGCCCACGCTCGACCATTTCGGTGTCTCGAAGCGCATCGGATCCGAGGCCGAGCGTGCCCGCCTCCGCGAGGTCATCGAGACCGTGAAGCCGCCCACGGGTGGTCTCATCGTGCGCACCGTCGCCGAAGGGCTCACGAAGAAGCAGCTCAAGCAGGACGTCGGCTACCTCGTGCGCCTCTGGGGCGAGATCGCCAAGAAGCGTGAAGGCGCCCGTGCCCCCGCGATTCTTTCGAGCGAGCTCGACCTCGTGCTCAAGACCGCGCGCGACCTCTTCACCGACGAAGTCGAGCGTATCGTCATCGACGATCGCGCCCAGTACGAGCGCCTCGTGCGCTTCGTCGAGACCTTCATGCCCGAGCGCGTGAAGGACATCGAGCACTACCAAGGTACCGAGCCGCTGTTCGACGCCTACGGTCTCGAAGACGAACTCGGCCGCTCGCTCGCGCGCAAGGTCCCGCTCCCGAGCGGCGGCTACCTCGTCATCGACGAGGCCGAGGCGCTCACCGCGATCGACGTCAACACCGGTCGCTTCGTGGGCAAGGGCTCGAAGGACATGGAGGAGACGATCCTCAAGACGAACCTCGAGGCCGTGCACGAGATCGCCTACCAGCTGCGCTTCCGCAACATCGGCGGGCTCATCATTCTCGACCTCATCGACATGGAGTCGTCGTCGTCGCGTGAGAAGGTGCGCCGCAAGCTCGAAGAGCTCCTGCAGAAGGACAAGGCCAAGACCACGCTGAACCGCATCAGCGACCTCGGCCTCATCGAGATGACCCGCAAGCGCACGCGCGAGAGCCTCGGGCGCATCCTTCACGAGCCCTGCTTCTACTGCGACGGCACGGGCAACCTGCAGTCGAAGGAGACCGTGGCGTACGAGATCCTCCGCGAGATCGGGCGTCGCCGCAAAGACCTCCCGGGCTACACCGTGGTCTGCAACGCGCACCCGGCCGTCGCGGACGTGCTCACCACCGTCGACCGCGCGGCGCTGCAAGAAGCCGAGAACCGCTTCATGCGGAAGATCCACGTGGTGCCACGGCAAGAGTACCACCTCGAGCAGTTCGACCTCGTCGGCAAGTGAGGCGAGAAGGGCGGGCCCGCGAGGGGCTCGCTCTTTTTTTCGGAAATAGTCGAAGGGTTGCGCGCCGTTCCGGGGTTATTCTCCCGGTCGAAGGCCCTGCCCATGAACGACGACGTCCGATCCGACAAGCGCAGCAACGACCGGCTGACGATCAACAAGGAATTCGAGTCCGTCGACGAGTTCATCCAGGAGTACATCACGAACATCAGCCGCACCGGCGTCTTCATCAAGTCGTCGAGCGCGCTGCCCGTGGGCACCGAGGTGCGCATCCACTTCACGATCCTGATGGACGGCATCGAGACCATCGAAGGTACCGGCGAGGTCGTGCGCCACGAGAGCGACCCGCCAGGAATGGGTGTGGTCTTCAAGGATCTTTCGGAAGACTCGCGGGTCCTCATCGAACGCTTGATGGCCTCGCACGGCCGCACCGTCTGAAGAAGACGCGCGCACGCCGGTCACGGCGGGGACCCTTCGCGCCCAGGAGAGCGAGCACGACTCACGCGTGCGCGACCTCTTCGCCTCCCGGTGCCCGATGCCCCTCCGTTCCTCGCTGTTCGCGTCCCTCGCCCTGTGTCTTGCGGTGGCCTCCTGCGGCGCCCACGACGACGACGCCCACGCGTCCCACGGGGCGGCGGGTGCCTCGCCCGGCGCGGATGCGAGCGCGACCCCGCCCGACGCGGCGCTCCTCGAAGACGCCACGTTGGCGTCGCCCACGCTCGACCGGCTCATGCGCATGGATGGCGGGCTCCACGTGATGTGGACGAACCCCGCGGTTCGCTGCGTCGCGGTCGTCGGCGAGCGCGCGAGCGAGGGCGAGCCTTGGCGCGAAGTCTTCCGTGTCGACGGCGCCTACGACAACCTCCACCAAGACGGCATGCAGGCCGGTGTGCTCTACACGTATCGGCTTCGGTGCGAGCAGGCCGGCCGCGTCTCGCCTCCCTCGAACGAGAAGAGCGCGACGCCCTGACCGCAGAGGTCACTCGAGCAGGAGACCGAGGCCGATGATCGCGCTCGTCGCGCTCGGCAGCGCGTGCGGCAGGTACATGCCCACGAGGGCACGCTGAGCGCAGCCGCGAGCGCCCTCGGGCCACGCGCCGCCGTCGAAGACCACCCCGACGACCTTGCCCTCCGGTGAGACCTGCAGGCGCGCAACGGTCTCCCCGAGGTTGCCGCGCGCGAGCCCTCCCGCGTTGCGGACGGTGCACTGTTCGAGGGCCCGCTTGGCGCGCTCGCCCTGGGCCGCGACGTCGCTCTCGGCGAGGCCAGGACCCGCCTGCACGCGCGTGATCGAACCGAGGGCGCGGTGCACCTCGCGGAGCGCGTCCGCCACGGTCGGCGCCGTGTTCGGCAAGGTCGCCGCCGCGACGCCGGACTTTGGGTCACCGCCCGCGGCGAGCGGGCCCGTGCGGGGCGAGGCCGAAGCGACCGCACCGCCTCCCCCCGCCGCCTCCACGGGGTCGCTCGAACGCACCACGAGCGCGCGCCCGGGGCTCGTCGCCGGGGCGCTTGGTGAAGGCTCCGTGCCGATCGCGCGCGGCGAGGGCGGGGCCGTGGTGGAGATCGCCCGAGGCGAGGGCGCGTCCGCCGTCGAGAGCGCCCGAGCCGCCGGTGTGTCGCGGGTATCGATGCGCATGGGCGCCAGGTGCACCGTGCGATCGACGCCTGGCTCGCGCTTCGCGTTGCCGCGCGCCGCACCGCCGCTCGCGGCCATCGTGACCTCCTCGCGGTCCGCCGAAGCACCGCGCGCGGGTGGATCTTCGCTGCCGATCGCACGCGCCACGAGCGCGAGGAGGACCACCGCAGCGCCGCCGCCAAGCCAAGGAAGCCACGCGGGTCTCGCCGGGGCCACGAGCAGCGGAAGATCCTCGCCTGCGTCGTCCTGCTCGTCCGCGAAGGGCGCGTCGAAGGACATGACCTCCTGCGTACGCGGGGTCTCCGGCCGGGCCGGCGTGAGGCTCACGCGCCGCGTGGCGACCGTGGCCGCGCCGCTCACCTGGTCGGCGACCCGCAACACGTCGAGGAGCGCGCGCCGCATCGCCCGCGCATCGGCGTGGCGCGCCGCAGGTTCCTTGCTCAGTGCTTGAGTGCAGAATGCATCGAACGCCTCCGGAAGCGGCACGAGCGAAGACGGACGCGGCACCTCCGCGGAGACATGCTTCACGGCGATCTCCACCGGTGTGGCCCCACCGTAGGGCCGGCTCGCCGTTGCGAGCTCGAAGAGCAAGACGCCCGTTGCGTAGAGGTCGGTTTGCGCGGTGACGCCGCGACCGAGCGCCTGCTCCGGCGCCATGTACTCGGGCGTGCCCACGACGTACCCCGTGCGCGTAAGCGGCGCCGCGTCTTGGCTCGCGGGGTCGTCGACGATGGCGATGCCGAAGTCGCAGATCTTGGCGATCTCGACCGTGCGTCCTTCGTCGTCGCGGGCGCGCGTGACGAGCACGTTGGAGGGCTTCATGTCGCGGTGCACGATGCCGGTGTCGTGCACCGCGGCGAGGCCTGCGAGGATGTCCGAGCCGAGCGCCACGACGCGCTCGAGCGGCAGCGCTCCCTGGGTTTCGACGAGCCGCTGGAGGTCAACGCCGGTGACGTGCTCCATGACGAGGTAGGGGTACCCGCCCTCGTCGCGGCCGTAGTCGAGGACGCGCACCACGCTCCGGTGATCGATGCGCGCGAGCGCCGCGGCCTCGCGCTCGAAGCGTCGTGCGTGCTCTGCGTCGCACGCGAGCATGAGCTTGAGCGCCACGGTGGTGCCGAGGTCCCGGTGGCGCGCGCGGTACACGGCGCCCATGCCGCCGGTGCCGAGCTTCGCGAGGAGCTCGTACTTTCCACCCACGACGCGACCGAGCATCGCCTCGGGGTCGACTTGCGCCGCGGTGTCCATCGATGGAGCGTCGCACCGCGTCCGCCTCGAAGCAAGGCGGGCCGAGACACGCACCCTTGCCGCCGCGCGCATCTCTTGCGACGATGCCCGCATGTCCGAAGGCAACGAGCGCCTCTACGCCGACCGCGATACCGGCATGCGCTTCATCAACGCGCGCGCGATGGTGGATCACTACCTCGAGCGCTACGGCCGCAGCGTCGGCCGCCCCATGCCGCGCATCGACTCCTCGGGGCGCGCCGACATCCGTCACGGTTCGGCGCTCGTGAGCATCATGGTCCTCGAAGACCACGGCGTGCTCGTCATCCACGCGCCCGTCGGGAACATCCCCGAAGGCTCGCGCGAAGAGCTCTACTGCGAACTCCTCGAGGCGTCGTACCTCTCGACGAGCGACGCCGCCTTCGCGATCGACGCGGCGTCGAAGCGCATTGTCGTGCGCGCGCTCCGCCGACTCTCCGGGCTCGACTACGAAGAGCTCGAAGACCTCATCGACACCGTGGGCACCGTCGCCGACGACTGGGACGAGCGCTTCCGCGACCGACGCTGAACGCGGCTCAGGCCGGAAACGACGGGCACAGGAGGATCTTGCCCTCGCTCATGCGCGCCTCGTAGTCGCGCGTCGCGGAGAGGAAGCGATCGAAGCCCACCTTGTCGCGGATGGTCGTCGCGAACTCTTGGCGAATGCGGCGCTGGACGGCGACGCCTCCCTCGAGCACCGCCGGGAGCCCCGCGGTTCGGAACCAGTCCGCGAGCCAGAAGCCCTGCACGTGAATGCCGCGGAAGATGAGCTCGCGCGGATCGACGGAGCACGGCGTCTCCGAGAGCCCGCCGTAGACGACGATCGTCGAGCCATGGGGCATGGCGGCCGCGATCTCGCCGGTGAGCTTGCCTGCGACCGCTTCGAAGGCGACGGAGGCCTTCACGTCGCGCGCCATGTGGCGGAGCGTCTCGCGCCACCCTTCGGTCGAGCTGTCGACGACGTGCGTGGCGCCGAGATCGCGCAGTGCCCTCGCCTGCTCCTCACGGCGCACCACGCTCACGAGCGGGAGCCCCTCGCGCTTGCAGAGGCGCACGAGCATGCGCCCGAGCGCCGACGCTCCCGCCGTTTGCACGACACCCTCGTGTCCCTGTTTGCGTGCAAGCTGCACGAGTGCGTGGGCCGTGAGCGGGTTCACGATCGCCGAGGCGGCCTCGTCATCGCCCACCCAGGGCAGGAGCGGGATGCACTGCTGCACCGGCACGCGCGCGTATTCGGCCCAGGTGCCGTCGCCGTCGATCGACGCCGACACGGCGACGCGGAGCCCCACGAGGGCCTGCGCCGCGAAGCCACCGCCCGCGCCGACGACGCGCCCGCTGCCCTCGAAGCCGGGCACGACGGGGACGGGCTTGGTGATGCCGTACATGCCCTTCGTGAACATGAGGTCCGACGGGTTCACGGGCGAAGCGGCGATCTTGACGAGAACCTCGCCGGGCCCGGCCTTCGGCACCGCGCGCTCTTCGATCCGCAGCGCGTCGAGGCCCCCCTTGGCGTCGTGCAAGACGACGGCGCGCATGGTGCTCGGGAGCGGATCGAGGTTCGGCGTGGAAGCGGCCATGGCACCGACGTAGTGCGAATCGGTCGCTCGGCAAATGGCCGCGCGCTCAGCGAGGAACGCGCGGCGTGGGCGGGTCGAAGTTCTCGTCGAGCTCTACCGGCGGGAGCGCAGGCGAGAGCGCGCGGAGACGCTCCTCGAGGCGACGCTGAACCTCGCGCTCGATGACGTCGTCGCTCGGCGCCTTGGCCCGCGAGGCCACTTGCACGCCCCACTGCTTCAGCTTGGCATAGAAGGTCACCTTCGAGACGCCGAGCGCCTGCGCAGCCTTCGCCACGTTGCCGCCGCAAAGATCGAACGCTTGCATGAACGCGCGCTTCTCGACGACCGACAGCGGCTCGATGACGCCAGGGCGAACGATGGCCTCCACGGGCGGGGTCGTGGGCGTGACGGAAGGCGAGCTCGCGGGCGAGGACCAGACCGTGGACGCGGGACCGCGCTGACTCTGGAGGAACGTGGAGATCGGGGAATTTCCAAGGAGGCGCGCGGTGAGCGTCGTGAGGAGCGGGACCTCGTGGCCGAGGCGCGAGACCTCGCTCTCCATGACTTTGGCGACTTCGCGGATGTTGCCCGGCCTCTCGTACGCCTCGAGCTCGCCCGCGAGCGCCGGTGCGATACCGTGCACGCGCTTCCCTTGCTGCTCGGCGAAGCGCTGGAGGTAGTGGAGGCAGAGCGGGACGATGTCGTCGCGGCGATCGCGCAGCGCGGGCAGCTCGATCGCGAGCACGCGCAAACGGAAGAGGAGGTCCAAGCGGAACTTCCCCTCGGCGACGTGCGCCTCGAGGTTCTGGTGCGTGGTCGCGATCACGCGCGCGTTCACGGGACGCTCACGGTTTCCGCCGAGGCGCTGCACCGATCGCTCTTGCAGCACGCGCAAGAGCTTGGCCTGCATGTCGAGCGGCATGTCGCCGATTTCGTCGAGGAGGATCGTGCCGTCGCCGGCGAGCTCGAACTTGCCCGCGTTGCCCTCGGCTTTCGCGCCGGTGAAGGCGCCCTTTTCGTAGCCGAAGAGCTCCGCCTCGAGGAGATCACGGGGGAGCGCGGCGCAGTTGATGCCCACGAAGGGTGCGCCGGCGCGGCTGCTCGATGCGTGGATGGCCTGCGCGAGCACCTCCTTGCCCGTGCCGCTCTCGCCGGTGATGAGCACGGTCGCGTCGACGAGGGCGGCTTGGCGGCCGAGCTGAACGGCGGCGCGCATCGACGCGCTCTCGCCGACGCAGTCTTCGAACGTGTAGCGGGGCCGAATGGCGCTGATGCGCCGCGCGAGGGTCTGCGCGCGCTCGAACTCGACGAACGAGAGGAGAAGACCGCCGGCCGCAGAGCCGTCGTCGAAGGGACGCGCCGTGACGACGGTATTCACGGCGCCGATCTTCACGACCACACCGTCGAGGCGCCGGCTCACGGGCAGCGCCGCCTCGAGATCGCGCAGATCGTGGAAGTCGGAGAGCTTGCGTCCGACGACGTCGCGCGCGGGCAGGCGGAGGATGCGCAGCGCGTCCGCGTTGGCCGCGAGGATCGCGCCATCGCCGCCCACGCTGAGAATACCCTGGCGGATCGCGTCGAAGGTCGCCTCGAGCTGCCGGTGCAAGCGCCGCTCGGTCTTATGCGCGGCGGAGCGGCTGAGCACGAGCGAGATGTAGTCGCCGAGCAACGTGCCGATGCGCTCGTCGAGCTCGACGAACTGCCCGCCGCGCGACTGGCGGTCCGCGTAGAACGACCCGATTCGATCACCCGCGTAGATGGGCGCGACGAGGTGTGACCCGAGGCTCGAGTCGCCGCGCGGGGCGCTCGAAGGACGCCGCACGGTCCCCATACCCGTGAGCTCGGCACCCACGTGTGGACGCCAACGTTCGGAAGGCTGACCGGTGCGGGACTTCTGCGCGACGACCTCGAGCCCTTGTCCCGGGCGCTGCTCGAGCACGACGACGGCCAGGTCCGCGTCGAGGATCTCGAGGCCGAGGGCGCAGAGGGCGTCCGTCGCGTTCTCGAGTCCTGCGGACTGCTCGAGGCGCGGAATGCGCTCGAGCAAGAGGCGGAGCTTCGCAGCCTGTTCTTCGACGCCGACGAGCTCCACCGCGAGCTCCCGAGCCGCGCGCGTCAGCTCGCCGAGCGCCTCCCGCCCGCGTTGGCGATGCACCGCGCGGAGCTCGTCGAGCGCGAGCTTCACCACCTGGCCGAAGTGGGGATCCGGCGCCCCGAGCGTGCGGCTCGCGATGCCCATGACGGCCCGCTCGGAGACCGCGCGCATGGCGAGCAGCGCTCCCTGCACCGCGCCTTGTCCGCGCTCCGAGGTTTCGAGGGCGCGCACGGAGCCGTCGCTCAGCGCACGATCGGCGAAGCGTCGCCCCGTTCTTCGAAAAACGCGTGCAAGCTGCAAGCGATCAACCGACGAGGCTGCGCTGCCAAAGGCGGCGTGCGCTGCGGACGCCTCGCGGAGGCCGGCCGCCGTGTCGTCGTCGTGCACGAAGACCCACGCGAGCTCGAGGTGCGCGCGGGCTTCGAGGCGGCGAAAACCATGGCTCGACGCGAGCGCGATCGCCTCCGCAATCAGGGGCTGCGGCTTGCCCTCGCCCGTTCGCGTGGTCAGCCGCGCGAGGTCGAGGAGCATGCGCACGCGCCGCGTCGGTCGCGCCTCGCTCCCGAGGAGCACGCCGAGCGCCGAAGCCGCCTCGCGCGGATCGTCCACCGCCGTGAGGAGCGCGTTGGCCAGGGCGACGTCGTGACGGAGCGCGGCCGGCCATGCAGCGTTCGAGGCCAGCACCGTGAGCGGACGATCGTAGGCGTTCTTGCGCCAGCCGAAGACCGCGAGCACGTGCGCGTGCGCCGAGAGCGCGTCGTCGCCGAGCTCTTGGGCCGCGCGGCTCGCCCCAAGGAGCCAGCTCTTCGCGCTCTCGAGATCGTCCGCGTCGAAGGCGCCTTCGGCGAGCGCGAGGTCGACGCGCAAGGCGGCTGCGCGGTGGCCGTGGGAGACGAGCAAGCGTCGCGCGGCGAAGAGCTCTTCGAACGCCTCTGCGTCGAGGCCGCTCGCGCTCATGGCGAGCGTATCTCCGCTGACCTCGTCGGCGAACGCGCGCGGGTCTGCGAGCGCTTGGGCCTCGGCGCCGTCGTTCGAGAGCGCTCCCGCCGCGCTCACGACCTCACGATCGTCGTGTTCGTCGTGCTCGTCGGAGGCGTCTCCTGCCAGCTCCTGCTCGGCGCTCGGTGCGTTGCTCATGCCCTCGGGGACCCACGATACGCCCCGCGCGGCGTACGTGTCAGTAGGCTAGCGCTGCGAAAAGACCGGCGGTCCAGAAGCGCGCGTCGTCGGCTTCGTCGCCGGCGATCGTGACGCGGCGCAGGCGCGCGCCGACTTCGATGTGGGTCTCGAGGGGGTAGTCCACGCCGACCTCCCAGTCGTACGTGGTGCCGCTCACGTACGCCGTATTGAGGGTTTTTCCGTTGCCCCAGGCGTACCCGTAGTGTGCGCCGACGAGCGGCTTGAGCACGAAGCCCGGGTAGCGCAGGTCGCCGCCGAGGGCCGCGCGGTAGAACCAGACCGGTCGCGAGTCGTCGCGCGGGTTCGCGAAGCGGCTGTACCCGAGCGCGAAGGCGGGGCGCACCTCGACGCTCGCGAAGGCGATGGGGTAGGCGATGCTGCCGAGGAGCCCGAGGCTCGCGTTGTATTTGCCCTCGAGGCGCTCGCCGGGGAGCGTGCCTGCGAGCTCGGTGCCGAAGATCAGGTCGGCGTGCGCGAGGCCCCCCACGAGGAAGGCGAAGGCGACGACGCGACGGCGAAGCGAGCGCATGGTGTGAGGGTGCACCGTCACCGACGGCGACACAAGGACCACGGAAGGCGTCGGCGCGCGAAGACGAAGGCCGAAAACACACGAGGCGGCTCGGGGTGACCGAACCGCCTCGTGCGCGCACGCTGCTCGCGTGGATCAGCGATACGACTCGAGGAGCCCCGCCGCACCCATGCCGCCGCCGATGCACATCGTGACGACGGCATAGCGGCCGCCGCGGCGACGAAGCTCGTGGAGCGCCGTCGCGACGAGCTTCGCGCCCGAACACCCGAGCGGGTGGCCGAGGGCGATCGCGCCGCCGTTCACGTTGAGGCGATCGAGCGGCAGGCCGAGCGTGCGCTGCACGTAGACGGCCTGGCTCGCGAAGGCCTCGTTCACCTCGAAGAGGTCGATGTCTTCGACCTTGAGGCCGGTCTTCGCGAGGAGCTTCTGCACCGCGGGGATCGGGCCGATGCCCATGATCGCCGGGTCGACGCCCACCGTGGCGAAGGAGCGGAAGTAGCCGAGGGGCTTCACGCCCAGCTGGTCGGCCTTGGCCTTGGAGGTCACGAGCATGGCGGCGGCGCCGTCGCTGAGCGGCGATGCGTTGCCCGCGGTGACCGAGCCGGTCGCGGAGAAGACGGGCTTGAGGGCCGCGAGGCTCTCGGCCGTGGTCTCGGGACGAACGAGCTCGTCGTCCGAGAAGGCGAAGGTCTTCTTCTCGTTGCCCGAGAACTTCACCGCTTGCACGGGGACGACCTCGTCGTTGAAGCGACCCGCAGCCTTCGCAGCCGCGGCCTTCTGGTGGCTCGAGGCCGCGAACGCGTCTTGGTCCGCGCGCGCGATCTCGAACTTCTTCGCGACGTTCTCCGCGGTGATGCCCATGGGCGTGTAGACCGTGGCGGCGCGCTTCATGGCCTCGGGCGAGGCGCTGAGCTTGTTGCCGGTCATGGGCACCATGGACATCGACTCGACGCCGCCCGCGAGCACGAGCTCGTTGGCGCCGGAGGCGATGGCACCGGCCGCGAGCGCGAGCGACTGGAGGCCGCTCGAGCAGAAGCGGTTGATGGTGATGGCGCTCGTGGTCTCGGGCAGGCCGCCGAGGAGACCGGCGACGCGCGCGATGTTGAGGCCCTGCTCACCCTCGGGCATGGCGCAGCCGAGGATGACGTCTTCCACGTCGGCGAGGTTCACGCCCGGGTTGCGGGCCATGAGGCCGGCGATCACTTCGCCTGCGAGGTCGTCGGGGCGCTTGAACGCAAGCGAGCCCTTGATGGCGCGGCCCACCGCGGAGCGAACGGCGTCGAGAATGACGATGTCGTTGGTCATGGTTTTCTCCGAGTGAAAGCGCCGTTAGTTGCGGAGCGGCTTGTTGTTCATGAGCATGTACTGGATGCGCTCCTGGCTCTTCGCCTCACCGCAGAGGCTGAGGAACGCTTCGGCCTCGAGGTCGAGGATCTCGCTCTCGGTGACCTCGTGCGAGGCGCCCGAGACGCCGCCGCAGAGGACGTATGCGAGCTTCTTCGCGATGAGGCCGTCGTGCGCGGAGGCCTGGCCGCCGGCGACGAGCGTGTCGACCATCATCTCGAGGGTCGCGATGCCCGACTCGCCGGGGAGCACGTAGGAGCGTGCGGCTGGCGCGTGGTAGCCGCTCTCGGCGAGGCCGATGACGCGGGCCTTCGCCTCGGTGAGCTGGCGCGCCTTGTCGAAGGAGACGCCGTCGGCGTTGCGGAAGTAGCCGAAGGCCTTCGCCTCGTCCGCGCTGGTGGCGACCTTCGCCATGGCGATGTTCTTGAACGTGTTGGCCACGAACTCGAACGTGTTGATGGCGACGCCCTCGGGGATCGCTTCGAGCGAGCGCCAGAGCATGTTGAGCGTTCCCGCGCCGCCGGGGATGAGGCCGACGCCGACCTCGACGAGGCCCGCGTAGGTCTCGGCCGCGGCTTGCACGCCGTCGCAGGCGAAGCAGAGCTCGAGACCGCCGCCGAGGGTCATGCCGTAGGGAGCCGCGATCACCGGCACCTTGGCGTACTTGAGGCGCTGCGTGGCCGCCTGGTAGCCCTTCACCATCTGGCGAATCTGATCCCACGCGCCTTGGCTCGACGCCATGGCCACGAGGAAGAGGTTCGCGCCGACGCAGAAGTGGTCGCCTTCGTTCGCGATCACCATGCCGCGGAAGTCACGCTCCGCGCGCTCGGCCGCGAGCGAGAGGAAGTTGATGACGTCGGGGTCGACGCTGTTCGCCTTCGTCTTGAAGGTCACACCGAGGACGCCGTCGCCGAGGTCCCACGCCTCCGCGCCGTCGTTCTTGAGGACCGGACCGGTGCCGCGGCGCATCTCGGGGAGCGAGACCTCACGCGGGTCGAGGACGCGCGCGACGTACTTGCCGCTCGTGAGATCGAAGATCTCCTTGCCCTTGTAGAAGGACTCGGCGCCGGAGTCGTACATGCGCTTCACGGTGTCGGGGAGCGCGATGCCGTCCTTGAGCATGCGGTCGTAGGTGGCGCGGAAGCCGAGCGCGTCCCACATCTGGAACGGGCCGAGCTCCCAGTTGTAACCCCAGCGCATGGCGTCGTCGATCGCGACCACGTCACCGGCGATCTCCGGGATGCGGCGCGCCGAGTAGGCCATCGAGCGCGAAGCGATCTTCCAGGCGAAGGTGCCCGAAACGCCCTCGTCGGCCATGAGCTTCTTCACGCGCTCGGCCGGGTCTTCGATCTTGCCGATCTTCTTGCACGTGGCCTTGATCGCCTCGTCGCCGCCCTTCGCGCGGTACTCGAGCGTGTAGGGGTCGAAGGTCGAGAGCTCCTTGCCTGCCTTCTTGTAGAATCCACCCTTCGTCTTGTCGCCGAGGATCTTGCGCTCGATCATCGTGCCCATGAAGGCCGGGAGCTTGAAGACTTCGCGCTCTTCGTCGGTCGTGAGGGAGTCCCA
This sequence comes from uncultured delta proteobacterium, assembly GCA_903858055.1. Classification (GTDB taxonomy): domain Bacteria; phylum Myxococcota_A; class Polyangia; order Polyangiales; family Polyangiaceae; genus CAIQDA01. Next base: position 7,872 of record CAIOHM010000382.1, on the reverse strand, counting down.
GCAGTTCTGGGCGACGTGCGCGAAGGTGTCGAGGCCGACGAGGTCGCCCGTGCGGAAGCTCGCGCTCTTCGGGTGCGCCATCGGTGCGCCGGTGATCGCGTCGACGTCCTCGGGCGTGAGCTTGTGCTCGAGCATGAGGTGGATCGTCGACATCATCGCGTGGACGCCGATGCGGTTGCCGATGAAGTTCGGCGTGTCGTTGCCGCGAACGATGCCCTTGCCGAGGACGTTCTGGCCGAAGCGCGCGATCGCGTCGTAGACCTTCGGGTCCGTGTCCGGGCCCGCCACGAGCTCGAGGAGCTTCATGTAGCGAACCGGGTTGAAGAAGTGCATGACGAGGAAGTTCTTCTTGAAGTTCTCGCTGCGCCCTTCGACCATCGTCGCGATGCGGAGGCCCGAGGTGTTCGAGGCCACGACCGCGTGCGACGGGAGCACCGCTTCGAGGCGCGCAAAGAGCGCCTGCTTCGGCTCGAGCTTCTCGATGATCGCCTCGACGACGAGGTCGCAGTCCTTGAGGAGCTCGAGGTCGTCCTCGACGTTGCCCACGGTCACGAGCTTCGCCCGCGACTTGTGGAAGAAGGCGGCGGGGCGCGCCTTTACGGCCTTCTCGAGGCCGCCCGCGGCCCACGCGTTGCGCGCGGCGCGATCGTTCTTCTTCTCGCCCTCGAGGTTCGGGGGAACCACGTCGAGAAGGACCACGGGGATACCCGCGTTCGCCATGTGGGCCGCGATGCCGCTCCCCATGACGCCCGCTCCAATGACTCCGACGCGTGCAATCGGCTTGTCCATGCGCACTCCTGGATGGTGAAATCCATCGCCGCCCGAGAATGAATGACTGTTCACTCAGTGCGGCGAGCGGGAGGATGGGGTCGATTCCGCCGCCGCGCAACGGCGTTGAAACGCGGTGCGTCGTTTTTTTGCGCGACGCCGGTGGCACATGGTTGGCACAGCATGGCACGTTTGGGTGCGGCCGGTCGCGCGGCGTCGATGGAATAAACCTGGACTCCGGCCCGTGGTGCCGTTGGCATTGCCTTTGCGTAACGACCGTCGGAGGAATTGAACCCATGCGTCTCTCGAGTGTCCCGTCTGCCCTTCCGCTTCTCGCCGCCTTCGGTCTTGCCGCCTGCAGCTCGCCCGTGAAGGGACCCGCGAGCGACTTCTCGGCGTCGACCGCCTCGCTGGTGCGCGCCACCTCCTGCGCCGACCTCACGGCCAACCTGCGCGACGACGCGAACGCAAAGATCGACGCGAGCATCGACCACGCGATCGCGATGGTCCGCGCCTACGGGCCCTCGTACTGGTGGTACGGCTATGGCCGCGGCGGGGCGGTCTACGACGACGCCGCGACGGGCGCACCGGTGGCATCGCCCTCGGCCCCTCCGGGCGCGAACGCAGGCGCGAGCGGCGCCGAGAGCACGCCGAAGGCCTCGACCTTCACCGACACGAACACGCAAGTCGCGGGCGTCGACGAAGCCGATATCGCGAAGACCGATGGTCGCTACCTGTGGGTGCTGCATGGCTCGCAGCTCCGCACGCTGAAGGCCTTCCCCACGGCGCAGCTCGCCGACCTCGGAAACGGCTCCGCGCTCAACCTCGAAGGGTCGCCGATGGAGATGTTCGTGCACGAGGGGAAGGCCGTCGTGTTCTCGCAGGTCGACGGCACCGCGCTCTACCAGCGCGCGAACCTCCCCAACCGCGGCGCATACGACGACACGCGGGCGCTCGGCGCTCCCGTCGCGATGGACGACTACGCAGGCAGCTACCCGTACTACCGCCCTGTTACGAAGGTGACCGTGCTCTCGGTCGAGAACAACGCGCCGCGCGTCCTCTCGGAGCAATACTTCGAGGGGAACTACGTCTCTTCGCGCCGCGTCGACAACCAGGTGCGCATCGTGCTCACGGGCGCGCTCCACGAGCCGCGCTCGCTGCAGTGGGACCCGTCTTGGTCCACGCAACCGGCGACGATCGCCGAGGCCGTGGCGCGCCTCGAGACCGTGCGTGCTCGGCTCCACGCGAGCGTGAACGCAACCACGTACCGCGACTGGCTCCCGGTCTCCTTCGTGCGCTCGGGCGTCAACACGCCGGTCTCCGACGCGGTCTCGTGCGGCGACATGTACTTCCCGCAAGTCGCCACGACGCAGGCGGGCGTGACGCAGGTCCACGCGCTCGATCTCGCGAACGTCTCGGCGGGTGTGCAGAGTACAGGTATCCTCGGCGGCACCGATGTCGTCTATGGCAACGCCGGTGAGCTCGTGCTCGCGAGCCGCGCTTGGTACGGCGGCATCGGGTGGGCGTCGGTCTCCTCGGGCGGCGTCGACGTCGCGGTGAGCCCGCCCTCGGCGGGGTCCTCGGACGGTTCCGCAGGTTCCGGTTCGGCGGATACGCCCTCGTCGCCGCCGTCGCCGCAGCCTTCGCAGCCGGGCGGGAGCTTCCAGGCGAACGACTTCACGACAGCGGACGGCGTGACCTGGACCGCCTCGACGCGCACGCACCTGCACCGCTTCGCCTTCGCCTCGACGGGGCGCCCCACCTACACGGCTTCGGGCTCGGTCCCGGGGTTCCTCAAAGATCAGTTCGCGATCGACAGCAAAGACGGCTTCGTGCGCGTGACCACCACAGAGGACTTCGCCCTCGCGGCACCCCCGCCGGCGGGCGTCGCGATCTCGAGCGCGCCCCCGCGCGTGAACCACCTCTTCACGCTCGCGACCCAGGGCGCCTCGCTCGCGCTCCGCGGTGACGCGGGCGCCATCGCGCCGACCGAGCTCATCTACTCGACGCGCTTCGTTGGCAACTACGCTTACGTCGTGACCTTCCGCCAGACGGATCCGCTCTTCGTCTTCGACCTCACGAATCCGGCGCTGCCCGTGAAGCTCGGCGAGCTCAAGATTCCGGGCTTCAGCGAGTACATGCAGCCGGTGGACGAGAACCACCTGCTCACCATCGGCAAGGACGCGACCGAGCAGGGCCGCGTGACGGGGCTCGCGATTCAGCTCTTCGACGTGACGGACAAGACGCAGCCGCGCGTGCAGGGCAAGTTCGTCTTCGGCAACGACCAAGGTTGGGCGAGCTCCGAAGCGGAGAACAACCACAAGGCGTTCACCTACAGCCCCGTCAACAAGATGCTCGCCATCCCGATGCAGCGCTGGACCGGAGGCTCGTACGCCGCGACCTTCGAGTTCTTCAAGATCGACGTGACGAACAACGCGGGCGCGGCGGTCGATCGCCTCGGCTTCGTCGACCACGCGCAGATCTTCGGCCGCAGCGGCGTGGACCCGAACATGTGCGGCTACACGGTGCAGCCGCGCCGCACGTTCTTCTACGAGAACGACGTCGTCACGCTCTCGACGGCGGGGGCGGTCGCGAGCCGCGCCGCGGACCTCGGGCGCATCGCGACGGCGCAGCTCCCATCGCCGACCTCCTCTTCCGGTGGCTCGACCGGCGGGGCGCCGCGCCCCGAGATGTGCGCGATGATCGACTGACCTGACGAGGGTCGCGGATCGAGAGAGGCCTGCCCGCGAGGGTGGGCCTTTCGTGCGTGTGGGCCGCGGTCACGCGACCGGCGGCGGATCGTCGAAGCCGGCCGCGCGCGCATCGGCGAAAGCCTGGAATTCGGCTGCATTGGCCGCGTTCCCCGCGCTCTCGAAGAACGAAGCGACCGCCGCGTAGGGGACCTCGAAAGTCGGCTCGAGCTCGGCGGCGCGCAGGAGCAGTTGGAGGGCTCTCGGCTCGTGCGCCGCGGCGAAGGCGCGGCCCACGGCGAGGAGCGCGCTGATCGAACGGGGCTCGAGTTCGACGGCCTTCGCGGTGGCGGTGAGCTCGTCGCAGAGCGTGCCGAGGTAGAGCCACGGGAGGTGGTCGCTCGGGCACAAGGCGGCCGCGGCCTCGAAGTGGCGGCGTGCGGTCCCGAGGTCGCGGTCACGCTGACCTGCGAGGAGGCCCGCGTGGAGGTGCTTCTCGTAGTCCGTCGCTTCGAGCAGCACGAAGCGGCCCTCGTTGCGTGCACCGGCGAGCGTGCGCCAGCGGCCCACGAGCGCTTCGGTCTCGGTGGTCGTGCGTGGCCGGTGCCCAGCCTCGGCGAGGAGGTCGGTGTAGAATGCAATGCGCTCGTCGGTGTGCAGCGCCTGGAGTCGGGTGGTTGCGACCGAGGCGTGCGCGTCGTGCGAGACGCGGGCGCGCAGTTCGGGCTCGTGCACGAGACGCGTGACGTACGATGCGAGCTCTTCGGGCGTGTCGAAGAGGAAGCCGTTCACGCCGTGCTCCACGCTCGCGAGGTAGGGCTCCAGCCGCTGCACGATGGGCACGACGCCGTGGCACGCGTATTCGAGGAACTTCACGTCGGAGCGGCTGCGGTTGAAGCCGTCGTTCTCGAGCGGCGCGAGGCCGAGGTCGAGCGTGTCGACGAACGCGTGGTACTCGTCGATGGTCCCGCTCGGCACGTGCCGGAAGCGATCGGCGGGGAGGTCGCGGAAGAGGTCCGCGATGGCGTCGGCGCCCATGATGCGCAGCTCGAGGTCGGGCAGATCGGTCAGCATGGCGCGCAGCGTGGGTGCGACCCGGCGCATGTCTTCGAGGTGCCCCTTGGACCCGCCCCAGCCGAGGATCACGCGCCCGTTCGCGTCGCGACTTCGCAGCGCGGGCATGCGGGGGAGCTGGTTGGTGAAGACCGCGTGCCGCTTCGCGAACGCGCCGTAGAGGCGACGGAGCTCGGGCACCGTGAACTGGTTCGCCCCGCACAGGTGCGCGAGGCGAAAGAGGATGCGGCGGTTGCCGGCCTCCGCGAAGAACCGTGCGACGGGGTTCGAGGCCTGCACCGCGCGGAAGTCGTCGTTGATCTCGAAGACGGTCACGCGCCCGGCGGCCTTGCGCGCCGCGATCACGGGGAAGAGGTCTTGATCGCAGACGGCGTTGAGCACGACCACGTCGGCTTCGCGGAGGATCTCCTTCCGCGCACGGTGGTTGTTCTGGAGGTAGACCACGTGCACGCCCTCGCGCCCGGCGAGCGCCTCGCCCGGCACGTAGGCTCGGTAGTACCAGTCGCCGCCACGGGTTCCGTGGGGCGGGTCGACGAAGGCGAGGACGAGCGGGGAAGGGGCAGGGGACATCGGCGTCAGGTCCGCCGAGTGTGGCACGGCGCCCCGCGTCTTCCCAGCGTGGCAAGCCGTGATTCGCGCGCGGAGCCAAAGCGGGCTAAGGGCTCACCCCCATGGTCGACCCGAGCCTCGAAGCCACGAAGAAGTATTACGACGACTTTGCGTCGTGGTACGAAAACCAGCGGCGTCCGAACGACGCGAGCGGCTACCACGCGCTCATCGACGATCTCGAGATCGCGGCGCTCGAGCCCTTCGCGCGCGGCAAAGAGGTCCTCGAGTGCGGCTGCGGCACGGGCCTGCTTCTCGAGCGCATCTCCGGCTTCGCGTCGCGCGCGGAAGGCTGTGATCTCTCCCCGGGCATGCTCGAGAAGGCGCGCGCACGGGGGCTCTCCGTTCGTGAGGCGAGTGTCACGGCCCTCCCGTACGAAGACGCGAGCTTCGACGTCGCCTGCTCGTTCAAGGTGCTCGCCCACGTGGAGGAGATCGAAAGGGCCCTCGCCGAGATGGCGCGCGTCGTGAGGCCCGGCGGCTACGTGCTCGCGGAGCTCTACAACGGGTGGTCGTTCCGTGCCCTCGCCAAGAAGCTCGGCCCCGCGGGGCGCATCTCGCAGACGCGGGATGAATCTGCGGTCTACACCCGCTTCGACTCGCCCAACGCGTGGCGCGGCATGCTCCCGCCGAGCCTCGAGCTCGAGGGCGTGCGCGGCGTGCGCATCGTCACCGCTGCTGCTCCGCTCTTGCGCGTACCCGTGCTGGGCTCTGCGCTCCGCGCCCTCGAGCACGGGCTCATGGCCACGCCCGCCGCGTATTTCGCGGGCTTTGCGGTGCTTGTCGCCAAGAAGCGGTGAGCGTGCTCTCGACCTTCGCGGTGCTCGCGGTGACGATGGCGCTTATCGGCGTCGGTCACCTGCTCGCGCGCCACCGGGTGCTCACGACGGCGCGCAACCACACGCTCGCGGCGCTCCTCACCGACGCGGCGTTCCCGCTCCTGTGCCTCTCGCGCATCGGGGCCATGAGCGGGCCGCTGCTCCGCGCGCGCGTCGCCATCCCGTTGCTCATGGGCGGGGTGCTCGTGCTTGGCGCGCTCGTGGGCGAGGTTGGGGCGCGGCTCCTTGGTCTCGGGAGCGAGGCGCGGCGCTCCGTACGCTTCTGCGTGGCCATGCCCAACTGGATCTTCCTGCCGCTCCCCATCGTGCTCTGGCGTTACGGGGCCCCAGGGGCGCAGGTGGTGCTCCTCGGCAACGTCGGCGCGCAATTCTTCCTTTGGACCGTGGGCGTGCTCCTGCTCGCGGGGCGGAGCGCCGAGAACCCGCTCCGCGTGCTCGCGCGCAACATGGGCCTTTGGGGCACGGCCGCGGGCATCGGTCTCGCGCTCTCGGGGCTCACGTACCCGAGCGGCGACGTTTTTCGCGTGCTGCGCTGGTGCGTCGATCGCTTCGGCGAGAGCGCGGTGTGGCTCACGCCGGTCACCGTGGGCGCGCAGCTCTTTGGCTCCACCGTGACCACGGTCGATCGTGCCGTGGCGAGCGTCCTCGCGTCACGCCTCGTCGTCATGCCGCTCGTCGTGGCCGCGCTCCTCGCGCTCGTTGCGGCGCTCGGGCTCGGTGGCCTCGATCCCCTCACGCGTGAGATCGTGCTTCTCATTTCTGCGATGCCGGTCGCCTTCAGCGCGGGTGCGCTCGCCCTTCGTTTCGGCGCCGACGCAACATTGGCGGCACGGGGGGTCTTCCTCAGCACCGTGCTCTCGCTCGTGAGCGTTCCGCTTGTGGAAGCCGTGGCGCGGACGATTTTTTTTCGGTGATTTCACCACTTTGATTCGTGCCCTCCGGCCCCGAGGCGTGAACAATGAGGCCGAATGACGCGTACCGACGACGCCAGCGCGCCGCGTGTGGATGAGCTCGCCGAGCACGGCGTGCGCGTCGGTACGGTCGTTGCCGGCAAGTTTCGCCTCGACGAGATCGTCGGCAGCGGTGGCATGGGTGTCGTGTTCAAGGCGTGGCACCTCGAGCTCGAAGAGCACGTGGCGCTCAAGTTTCTGCTGCCGTCGCGTGCGGCCGATCGCGAGCTCCGCCAGCGCTTCGCGCTCGAAGCGAAGGCCGCGGCCAAGCTCCGCGGAGAGCACGTGGTGCGCGTGCACGACGTCGGCACGCTCCCCGGCGACGTGCCGTACATCGTCATGGAGTACCTCGAGGGGCGCACCGTGGGCGCGATGCTGCGCGAGCGAGGACCGCTCCCCGTGGAGCTCGCGTGTGAGCTCACCATCCAAGCGTGCGAAGCGCTGGCGGAGGCGCACGCGCGCGGCATCGTGCACCGCGACGTGAAGCCCGAGAACCTCGTGGTCACGCTCGGCCACGACGAGACGCCGCTCCTCCGTATGGTGGACTTCGGCATCTCGAAGGTCGCCCTCGCCCTCGACCCGGGCCGCACGAACCCTGGCGGCACCGTGCTCGGAACGCCGTATTACATGTCGCCGGAGCAGCTCGACGGCGTCGTGGACGTCGACGGTCGCACGGACATCTGGTCGCTCGGTGCCGTGCTCTTCGAGATGCTCGCCGGTCGCAAGCCCTTCTCGGGGCAGTCGTTCGCCTCGCTCGCAAGCGAGATCCTCACGCAGCCGCCGCGCCAACTTCGGAAGCTCCGCTTCGACGCGCCGGAAGAGACCGAGGCCATCGTGAGCCGCTGCCTCGCGAAGCGCCCCGGTGATCGCTTCGCGACCGTCGCCGAGCTCGCGGCGGCGCTCGAGCCCTTCGCCCCGGTGGAGGCGCGCGCGGTGGCCGAGCGC